>JASHYA010000093.1 GCA_030043315.1 Acidimicrobiales bacterium | reverse complement strand
CGCCGTCGCGATCCCCCGCGGCCCCGCGAGCATCGAGTTCGACGGCGTGTCGTTCACCTATCCGAGCGCCGACGAGGTCTCCCTCGCTTCGCTCGAGGCCGTCGCCACGCTCGAGTCGACCGTCCGCACCGAGGTGCTCCACGACGTCTCGTTCCGGGTCGAGCCTGGCCAGATGGTTGCGCTCGTCGGCCCGTCGGGCGCGGGTAAGACCACGATCAGCTCGCTCGTCCCGCGCCTCTACGACGTGACCGCCGGGGCGGTGAGGGTGAGCGGACGAGACGTCCGCGACGCGACCCTCGACTCGTTGCGCGACGTGGTCGGCATGGTGACCCAGGACCCCCACCTCTTCCACGAGACGATCCGAGCCAACCTCCTCTACGCGCGCCCCGAGGCGAACGAGGAGGAGCTCATGGCGGCGCTCGAGCAGGCGCAGATCCTCCCGCTTGTCACGTCGCTCCCCGACGGGCTCGACACGCTCGTCGGTGAGCGGGGCTACCGCCTCTCCGGTGGTGAGAAGCAGCGCATCGCGCTCGCGCGGCTCATCCTGAAGGCCCCCGACATCGTGGTGCTGGACGAGGCGACCGCACACCTCGACTCCGAGTCGGAGGCGGTGGTGCAGGAGGCGCTCCGCCGTGCCCTCGTGGGGCGCACCTCGCTCGTGATCGCACACCGGCTCTCCACGGTGCGCGACGCCGACCAGCTCCTCGTGGTGGACGGCGGAAGGATCGTGGAGCGGGGCACGCACCACGAGCTGCTCGCCGCAGGCGGCCTGTACACGCTCCTGTACCACACCCAATTCGCCGATCAGGAGAACGGCCGGAACGGCGGGGCCGGGCGGAACGGCGGAGGAACGGTCCAGCTGCCATCGGGCGCACCGGTGCCGGGCTCCATACGGTAAGAACTGCCGATGGCCACGACGCCCACCAAACGCAAGCGCCTGCGCAGGTTGCGCGAGGCGCCCGCACGCTTCATCGGCCGCACGCCCTGGCTGCGGCGGCGCTACGCGCGCCGGATCCTGAGGGCGATCGACAGGTACCAGGACAAGGGCCGGCCGCTCCCGGAGAACCTGAGCCGGCTCGAGCGCCAGCTCCGCCGCGTCCCCAAGCCCAAGCGCCAGCAGCTCGTCGAGCAGATGATGGAGATGGGGTCGGAGGACGACGTCTCGACGAACCGCGCGCTGCGGCGCGCCGCCGGGCGCCAAGAACGCCAGAAGGGTCAGCGTGGGGGCGGGTTGCGCCCCGGCACGCCCCCAGGCCAACCACGCCAGCGGCCGCGCAATTAGGCCTCCACGCCGCTTCCGAGCCTCCTCGAGCCCTCCCCCATCGCGCTCCGGCCTGCCCGCATAGCCTTTGCCGCTGTGAGCGAGCCGCTCCCGTTCGACCCGATCGACGAGGCGCGCCGCCAATGGGGCCTCCACGGATGGGAGGGCGCAGCCCCGGTGATGGCGGTCGTGACCTCGATCATGCGGGTCCAGCAGCTGTTGCTCGCGCGTGCCGACGCCACGCTTCGGCCGTTCGACCTCACCTTCGCCCGCTACGAGGTGCTCATGCTCCTCTCCTTCTCTTCCCGGGGGGCGCTCCCGCTGGGCAAGATCGGCGAGCGCCTGCAGGTGAACCCCGCCAGCGTGACCAACGCGATCGACCGGCTGGAGGAGCAGGGGCTCGTCGAGCGCGTGCCGAACCCCGCCGACGGCCGAGGCACCCTCGCCCGGCTGACCGAGGAGGGACGTGCGAGGGCCCTCGCGGCGACCGAAGCGACGAACGCCGAGGTGTTCACCGATCTCGGCGTCGCGCCAGACGGCGTCGCACACCTCTTCGAGCTGCTCCGCGACGTCCGGCGCGCCGCCGGCGACTTCTCCGGGGACGGCGTCAGGGAGAGCGGCGGCGCGACCAGTCGCTGATCGCCCCTGGGTGTGGTCGCGCGGCATGATGCGGGGAATGGAGGAGCCCGAAGAGCCGGTCGCGCGCGGCCCGTTGTCCGGCTGCCTCGTGGCGGACTTCAGCCGCGTGCTCGCCGGGCCGCTCGCGACGATGCTCCTCGGCGACCTGGGCGCGACCGTGGTCAAGGTCGAGCATTCCCGCGGCGACGACACCCGCCAGTGGGGACCCCCCTTCAAGGACGGCGAGAGCACGTACTTCCTGAGCGTCAACCGCAACAAGCGCAGCGTCGTGCTCGACCTGTCGAGCCCCGAGGGCGCCGCCGACGCCCTGCGGCTCGCAGAGCGCGCGACAGTCCTCGTGGAGAACTTCCGTCCGGGCCGCCTCGCGGCGTTCGGCCTCGGGTTCGACCAGCTCGCGGAGGTGAACCCCGGCCTCGTGTACTGCTCGGTCTCGGGGTTCGGCGGCGCCGGCACGCCCGGCGCGGACCTCGCGGGCTACGACTTCGTCGTCCAGGCCATGAGCGGCCTCATGGACATCACGGGACCTGCCGGCGGACCGGCCTCCAAGGTCGGCGTCGCGGTGGTCGATGTCCTCACCGGCTTGTACGCGACGATCGGGATCCTCGCCGCCCTGGGCGCGCGCCGCGACAGCGGCCGGGGGCAGCTCGTGGAGGTGAACCTCATGTCGAGTGCGCTCGCCTCGCTCGTGAACCAGTCGTCCGCCTACCTGAACACGGGGGCGGTCCCGCACGCGATGGGCAACCGTCATCCGAGCATCGCCCCCTACGAGACGCTGGCCACGAGGGACGGGGTGCTCGCGGTGGCCGCGGGAAACGACGGTCAGTTCCGGTTGCTCTGCGGCGCCCTCGGCGAGGAGGGTCTGGCCGACGACGAGCGGTTCGCGACCAATCCCGCCCGCGTCGCCCACCGCGACGCCCTCGTCACGCTCCTCGAGGAGAGGCTCGCGGCCCGCCCCACGTCGGAGTGGGTGGAGGTGCTCCGGGCGGCCAACGTGCCGTGCGGCCCCGTGAACGACCTGGCCGCCGCCTTCGACGACGCACGCCGCCTCGGCCTCGACGCGGTCCTCGAGCAGTCGGGCACGACGGGGGGCGTCCTCAGCGTCTCGAACCCTTTGGGGTTGTCGGGCTCGCCCGTCTCGTACCGCCGGCCTCCCCCGCCGCTCGGCCACGACACCGAAGAGGTGCTCGAGTGGCTCCGCACACCCCACCCCACCGCACCGCTCGACCCGGGATAACGTCGCGCCGTCGCCCGATCCGAAATGTCGTCTTCCGCACATGCCACGAGGTCCGGTCGGTGGGGTGGTGCCGCGGCGGTCGACGTGGTGGCCCTCGCGCTCTTCGTCGTGATCGGGAGAGCTTCGCACCACCACGACGAGACGGTCGCGGGCGTCGCGTCGACCGCGTGGCCGTTCGCGGTCGGTCTCGGTGCGGGTTGGGCGCTGGTCGTCGCGTCCGGCAGGTCCAGGGCCTTCCGGTGGGTCTCGCCGGCTTCCCTCCCGGCGGGTTGCGCGGTCTGCGTCGCCACCGTGGCGATCGGGATGACCTTGCGCGTGGTCGCAGGCCAGGGCACCGCACCCGCGTTCGTCGCGGTGGCGACCGGCTTCCTCGGTGCGGTGATGCTCGCCGGTCGGCTCGTCATCCGTGCCGCCTCACGGCGGCACGCCCACGGGAGGAGCTGAGCCCTGCGCGACCAGGTCGCCAGGTCGATCCCATCAGGAGGGCGACGTTGGCCCCCCACCTCTCGCCGTCCACCTCGCCACCACTCCGGCCATCGCCGGCAGCGGGAGCGGGCCGGCCCGGAGCACGACGTCATGGAAGGTCCGGAGGTCGAACCGGTCGCCGAGCCGCTCGGCGGCGTCACGCCGGAGCCGGACCAGTTCCAGCCGACCGACCATGTACGACAGCGCCTGACCCGGATACGTGATGTACCGGTTCACCTCCGCCTCGACGACGAGCTGCGACAGCGGCGCGTGCGCGGCGAGCCAGTCCACCGCGTCCTGCCGGCTCCAGCCGAGGGCGTGGATCCCGGTGTCGACGACCAACCGGCCTGCTCGCCAGGCATCGGCGGTCAGCATGCCGAGGCGGGCGAGATCGCCGCTGTACAGACCCATCTCGTCCGCCAGCCGCTCGGCGTACAGTCCCCAGCCCTCGGCGCACGCGGTGTCGTGCAGCACCCGGCGGGGAAGCGAGAGGTCCCGCTGTCCCTGGGCGATCGCGAGCTGGAAGTGATGCCCCGGCACCGCTTCGTGGAAGGCCATGGTCTCGGCGTCCACCCGTGAGCGCTCGGACGCCCGCGAGGTGTTGACGAAGTGGCGAGCGCAAGCCCCGTCCTTCAGGGCGGGGTAAGCGAGCCCGACGGAACGTGAACCGAGAGGGGAATGAAGACACACCCCCTAGGTAGGTTGAACACCGTGGTCGCAGAGACGAACAAGGGCACACGCAAGCGCAAGAGGAAGCGTGGTGAGCCCACCTACGTGGAGTCCTGGCCACTGCGTGCGACTCCCCGTTCGAGGTCCACCTGCAAGAAGCGCTTCGAGGCAGGAAGACGCGCCTACAACGCCTGTCTCGGAGAAGCCCTCGCGCGTTCGGCTGCGGTGAAGAAAGACCCCCGGTACGAAGCGGCGAGGAGGCTCCCGAAGGGAGCCAAGGAGAGAACCGAGGCCTTCCGAGTCATCGACGAGGAGCACGGCTTCACCGGGCACAAGATGATGTCTTACGCATCAGGGTTGCGCTCGACCTGGGTGCGAGAGCACGTCTTCGCCCAAGAGGCACAGGTGCTCGGCAGGCGGGCCTTCCAAGCAGCGCGCCGACACCACTTGGGCCTCGGTGGTAAGCCCCGGTTCCGACCCCCCACACCCAGCCCCTCCACTCCATGGAGTGCAAGGACCTGAACGGCACCATGAAGCCCGTGGTGGAGGACGGTGCTCTCGTCGGCGTGGTGTGGTCCGGGGTGGACTTCACCCTCGCCCTACCCAGCAATGAGACAGAGGCCCACGAGCTCAACCGCATCAACCACCTCGTCACC
>JASHYA010000092.1 GCA_030043315.1 Acidimicrobiales bacterium | reverse complement strand
GTAGTTGGCCGCGTCGCCGAGCGACGCCCGCGGCATCTGGATCTGCTCGTAGCTCGTTGAGTCCATGAAGACGTAGTCGTCGCCGTCGCGGTAGAGGAACTGCATCTCGTGCTTGTCGACGATCGCCTGCTCGAGCTTCTCGTCGGCCCGGTACGTCTTGTCGAGGACCGCGCCCGTGCGCACGTTCTTCAACTTCGTCCGGACGAACGCGCCACCCTTGCCGGGCTTCACGTGCTGGAACTCGACCACGGTGAAGAGGCCTTCGGGAAGATCGAGCGTCATGCCGTTCTTCAGGTCGTTGGTGGAGACGGGCATCGTCCTCTCGGCGCTCCTGTGCTCTGTGCTGCTGCTGTGCTGGTGGTCGCTGCTGCTGTGGTGCTGGTGGCTGCTGCTGCTGTGCTGCTGTTATCGGCCGCCCGTCGCCGGTGCCGGCCGGTCTCGGCAACCGTCCGGCAGCGTCTTCACGCGGCGACGGCCTTCGAGAAATTGGTGAGGGCTCGGCTTCCTGTCTCGGTGACCGCGAGGGTGTCCTCGATCCGGACGCCGCCGGTGCCCGGGAGGTAGATCCCCGGCTCCACCGTGACGACCATGCCCGCGCCCAGGGTAGCAGTGCCGAGCGGGCTCACCGTCGGGGCCTCGTGGATGTCGAGCCCCACACCGTGCCCGGTGCCGTGCTCGAACCGCTCGGCCCAGCCGGCCTCCGCGATCACCTTGCGGCAGACCTCGTCGACCTCCTTGCACCCCACCCCCGGCGCCACGGCGGCCACCCCGCGGGCCTGGGAGTCCCGAACGACCTCGAACACCCGGGCGAGCTCGCCCTCCGGCTCCCCCCCGACGAAGAACGTTCTCGTCATGTCCGAGCGGTAGCCCTCGAAGGTCGCACCGAAGTCGACCACGACCGACTCTCCGTGCCCGACGTTGCGGCCGGTCGGGCGGTGGTGCGGCTTTGCGGAGTTCGGCCCCGCCGCGACGATGGTCTCGAAGGCGGTGCTCTCCGCGCCGTTGCGCCGCATCGCGGTGTCCAGCGCGAGTGCGAACTCGGCCTCGGTCACCCCGCTCGGGAGCAGAGGGAGGACCTCGGCGAGCGCGGCGTCGGCGATCGCCGCAGCGCGCGCCATGCGGTCGATCTCTCCCTCGTCCTTCACCTCGCGCAACGCCTCCACCTGCCTGCTCGTCGGCACCACCTCACCCACGAGCTCTCCCCACTGCCGGCTGTCGCTCCAGCTCACGTGGTCGGCCTCGAGGCCCACGCGGGCCGCGCCGGAGACGAACGCCTTCACAGCGTCGCGTTGCCCCTGGAGCGCGCCGATCACGATCTCGACGGCCGCACCGACCGCCGAGACCTGTTCGGCGGATTGCGTCCGGTACCGCCCGTCGGTGGTGAGCAGCGCGCCCCCAGGGCCGACCGCGAGCACGCCTGCGGACCCGGTGAAACCGGTGAGGTACCGGATGTTCGCGAGCTCGGTGACGATGAGCGCGTCGACACCGGCCTCGTCGAACCGTCCGCGCAACCTGTCGAGCCGCGGTGCCACCTGCAAGGGTCTCATGGTCATGGTTCCTCCTCGTCGAAGAGATCTTCGCGTGCCGGAGTCGCTGCCTGTGCACCTGCCCTTGGGCGTGCCCGTGCGCGTGGGCGTGACCCTGCCCGTGCACCCGTGCCTGCGCGGGCGTCGGCGAGCCGGACGGCCGCCTCGATCGCGAGCTCGTAGCCGATGCCGCCCATGCCGGCGACGAGACCGTCCGCGACCGGGGCGACCACCGAGGTGTGGCGGAAGGGCTCCCGGGCGGCGGGGTTGGACAGATGGAGCTCGACGACCACGCCGGAGAAGGCGGCGAGTGCGTCGTGGAGCGACCAGCTCGTGTGGGTGAGCGCACCGGCGTTCACGACGATCGCGTCGGCGCGACCGCGCGCGTCGTGCACGGCGTCGACGAGCGCGCCCTCGCTGTTGGTCTGGAAGTGGTCGAGCGTCCAGCCGTGTGACTCCGCCACCGCCGCGGCGCGACGGACGTGGTCCACGAGCGCGTCGGTGCCGTACACCTCCGGCTCCCGCGTGCCGAGGAGGTCCAGGTTCGGGCCGGAGAGCAGGGTCACGTGCACGCGAGCTCCTCCAGGGCACCGAGCGCGTCCTCCGGCGCCACGCCGTGCACGAGCTCGACGCCGCGGGGTCCGTCGAGCACGAACGCGAGATCGTGCGACGCCTTCTTGTCCCGTGCCATGTACGAGAGGAGCTCCTTCTTCTCGACCTCCGCCAGGTCGTCGGGCAGGCACGGAGACAGTCCGAAGCGTCCGACCACCTCGCGATGGAACGCCACCCGCTCGTCCCCGATGCGGCCGAGGCGGCGGGCGAGCAGCGCGGCGTAGACCAGGCCGATGGCCACGGCCTCCCCGTGACGAAGGTCGACGTCCGCGTCGAGCGCCACGGCCTCGAGCGCGTGCGCGAGGGTGTGCCCGTAGTTCAACAGGACGCGCCGGCCACCCTCGCGTTCGTCCACCCCGACCATCGCCGCCTTGAGGGCAGCGCAACGGGCGACCTGCTCCTCCAGCGCCAGGTCCGGGAGGTCCGGCGCGCCGAGGAACGTGTACTTCGCCATCTCTCCCCGCCCCGACGCCCATTCGCGCGCCGGCATGCTCTCGAGCAGCGCGGTGTCGCAGAGGACGCCGACCGGCTGCCAGAACGCGCCCATGAGGTTCTTCCCCTCGGGCAGGTCGACGCCCGTCTTCCCGCCGATCCCTGCGTCCACCTGACAGAGCAGGGAGGTCGCGACGGTGCAGTAGGCCGTCCCGCGGTGGTAGCTCGCCGCCGCGAACCCCGCGAGGTCGGTCACGACGCCGCCCCCGACGGCGACGACCACGTCGTGTCGCGTGAGGCCCGAGCGCGCGAACGCCCGGCAGAGCGCCTCCGCGCCCGCCACCGTCTTCGCGCGCTCCCCCGGCGCGACCGTGTGCACGTCGTAGGGGAGACCGGGATCGACCCTGGCGAACCACGGGGCCGCGGCGACCGACTCGTCGGTGACGACCGCCGCCTGCCGCGCGGCCGGGACACGGGTCGCCAGCAGGCTCGCCAGCTCGTCCGAGGCGCCCTCGCCCACGAGGACGTCGTAGCCGCGCTCCCCGAGCGCAACGGCCACCGTGACGAGGCGGCCCGCGCTCATGCGCCCCCCTGTGCCAGGCCCACCCGCCGCTGCACCTGGTCCGCGACCCCCTCGGGGTCGAGGTCGTCGACGTCGACGACCACGTCCGCGACCTCTTGGTAGATACGCCGTCGCTCGTGGTCGAGCCGGGCGATCGTGCCGGCGGGATCGTGCTCCAAGAGCGGGCGGTGGTCGCCGGCACCGTCGTCGGCAGCGGCCGCGGCGATGTCGGCTCGCACCCGCCGCAGCAGCGTCTCCGGCCTCGCGCGGAGCCACACCACGGTCCCGGCGTGCCGCAGGAGCGCCCGGTTCGCCGGGTCGAGGATCGCGCCCCCCGCGACGGAGACGACGGCGGGCCGGTCCCCCTCCAACGCCTCGGCAAGCGCCTTGCTCTCGAGCGGGCGGAACGCCTGCTCGCCGCCGGCCTCGAAGAGCTCCTTCACGGTGTGCCCGGTGAGCGCGAGGACCTCGTCGTCGGAGTCCACGTAGCGCCAGGAGAGGCGGCGTGCCAGCAGCTCCCCCACCGTCGTCTTCCCGGCACCCATCATCCCGACGAGCAGCACACGGCTCGGCCTCGAGCTCGGCGTCGTCACCGGGGTCGTCACGCAGGCTCGGGCGGAGACAGCGTCTCGCCGAGCGCGCCGAGGTAGCCGTCGCGGTTGCGGACCACCTCTGCGACCGAGTCCCCGCCAAACTTCCTCAGTGCCTCGTCTGCGAGCACCAGCGCCGTCATCGTCTCGGCGACCACTCCCATCGCGGGCACCGAGGTGACGTCCGTGCGCTCCTTGAAGCTCACGGTCGACTCCTTCGTCGCCACGTCCACCGTCTCGATGACGGGCCGGCTCAGCGTCGCGAGCGGCTTCATCGCCGCGCGGGCGACGAGGAGCCCACCGACCGACATGCCCCCCTCGATCCCGCCCGCGCGTGCCGTCGCGCGCGCGTAGCCGCCAGATGTCGCGGCCGTCGGGTCGACACGGATCGCGTCGTGCGCGTCGGAGCCCCTGAGGGCAGCGACCTCCCACCCGTCGCCGATCTCCACGGCTTTGACCGCAGGAATGCTCATCAGCGCGTGCGCG
>JASHYA010000011.1 GCA_030043315.1 Acidimicrobiales bacterium | reverse complement strand
CCGGGGGTGCAGTGGATCGCGGCGGACGCGTGCGAGGTCACCTCGCTCGACGCCGCCGGCTTCTCGTCCGTCGACGTCGTCGTCGCTGCGACCGGGGACGACGAGGACAATCTCGTCGTCTCCCTGCTTGCGAAGCAGGAGTTCGCGGTGCCGAGAGTCGTCGCGCGCGTGAACAACTCGAAGAACCAGTGGCTCTTCAACGAAAGTTGGGGGGTCGACGTGTCGGTCTCCACCCCCCAGCTGCTCACCGCCCTGGTCGAAGAGGCGGTCTCCGTGGGATCGCTCGTGCGGCTCCTCCAGTTCCAAGGGGGTACCGCGCACCTCGTCGAGATCACGCTCGCCGAAGACTCCCCTGCTGCGGGCGTCGCGATCGCCGACCTGGGCGTCCCCCGTGACGCGACCGTCGTCGCCGTCGTGCGCAGGGACCGGCTCGTCGTCCCCCGCGGCGACACGGTGCTCCAGTCGGGCGACGAGGTGCTGGTGCTGGTCACCGGCGACGTCGAGCAGACAGTCCACGCACTGTTCATCGGCGACTGAACCGGAGCACGTATCGGCCATCGCGTGGCGCGTCCGGCACGCCCACCTACGATTGACACGTGAAAGCGGCGTTCTTCGACCTCGATAAGACGGTCATCGCCAAGGGGTCCGTCCCGGCCTTCGGCCGGCCCTTCCGCCGCGGCGGGCTCGTGAACCGGCGCGTGGTGTTGCGGGCGGTGATCGGTCAGCTGATCTACCTCCACCTCGGTGCCGGGGAAGACCGGCTCGCCCGCATCCGCGAGTCGATGCTCGCCCTCACGAGGGGCTGGCACCGCGACCGCGTCCGCGAGATCGTGCGCGAGACCCTCCTCGAGACGGTCGAGCCGCTCATCTACAACGAAGCGCTCGAGCTGATGGAGGAGCACCATCGCGCAGGGGACCGCGTCTACCTCGTCTCGGCGTCACCCGAGGAGATCGTGGTGCCGCTCGCCGAACTGCTCGGCGCGGACGGCGCGATCGCCTCCGTCGGCGAGGTCGACGACGAGGGCCGCTACACGGGGAAGATGGCGTTCTACGCGTCGGGCGAGGGCAAGGCTGAGGCGATCCGGGCGCTCGCGGCACGCACGGACCTGGAGCTCGACGACTCGACCGCGTACTCGGACTCGGCGACCGACCTGCCGATGCTCGAATCGGTCGGTCACCCCGTCGCGGTCAACCCCGACCGAGCGCTCGCCAAGGTGGCGCGCGAACGCGACTGGGAGATCCGGCAGTTCACGAAGCCCGTCCGCTTGCGCAACCGGATGGGCGTCCGGACACCCGTCCTCACGACGGGTCTCGCCCTCGCTGCGGGGGCGGTCGCGCTGTGGTGGCGCAGCAAGCGCCAACGCGCCGCCCACACGGCTGCGATCGGACGGACGCAACGATGGCGCGGCGCGCGGCCTCGCCACGCGGTCTAGGCGAGATCTAGAGCGTCGTTGAGGATCAGGCCGCGCGCAGTCGGCGCGCGGCCACCACGCCGATGGCGACGAGAACGGCGAGGACGAGGAGCTTCTTCATGCCGGCGATCGTAGTCCCATCGGCCGGGACCCTCCCGAGAGGCAAGGAGGCCCAGCACGCGGGCGGGGTCAGACGGTGAGGAGGTCCCGGGCGCCCGTGTCCGAGGAGGGGTGGCGGAGCTTCGACATCGCTCGTGCCTCGATCTGGCGGATTCGCTCCCGGGTCAGGTTGAAGTGCTCCCCCACCTCTTCGAGCGTCCTCGGCTCCCCTCGATCGAGACCGAAGCGCAAGCGGAGGATCTCGCGCTCACGCTCGTCGAGCGGCGACAGGAGGCGGCCGATCTCCTCGGGTAGGAGCGACACCGCGGCGACCTCGAAGGGTGACTCCGCGGAGCGGTCCTCCACGACGTCGCCGAGCTCCGCATCTCCGTCCTCACGCAGCGGCTCGGACAGGGACAGAGGCTCGGCTCGGAACCGCAACGCCTCCACCAGCTTGTCCTCCGGCATCTCCACTTCCATGCCGAGCTCGGAGAGGGTCGCGGGGCGGCCGAGCTTGAGCTCGAGACGGGCCTGCGCCTTCTGCACTCGAGCGAGGGTGTCGCCGGCGTGGACGGGGAGCCGGATCGTGCGGCCCGTGTTGGCGATCCCACGCGTGATCGCCTGGCGGATCCACCACGTCGCGTACGTGGAGAACTTGAAGCCCTTGCGCCAGTCGAACTTCTCGACGGCGTGCATGAGGCCGAGGTTGCCCTCCTGGATGAGGTCGAGCAGCGGAAGGCCCGACGCCTGGTACTTCTTCGCGATCGAGACGACCAGGCGGAGGTTCGACTGGACGAAGGTCTGCTGCGCCCGCTCGCCGGAGAGAACCACTCGGCGCAGCTCGCGTTTCTTGGTCGCGGGCAGCGTCTTGGGGGCGCCCCGGAGCTCGTCCTCGGCCTCACGTCCGGCTTCGATCGCCTGTGCCAGACGCACTTCGTCGTCCTTGGTCAAAAGGGGGTACTGACCGATGTCGGTCAGGTACAGACGCACGAGATCCTCGTCGTCGCGTTCGATGCGTTCCTTCGCCAAAACCCGTCCCGAGCCTTCCCGTGTAGTACCTTTGGCGGCGGCTGGGGCGTTGCATCCCGTCGCCGGCCTTGAAAAGGTGTCTGTAGCTGCGCGGGCACAGGCAGCCCGTGTACTGATCTTACAGGCGGGGTCAAGTGGCCGACCCGGCTGCGCCCCTCCTACCAGGTGAGATCCCCTTCCGACCAGGGAAGAAGGTCGTCGCCCGCCTCGCCGCCCCGCACAGGAACGCCGAGCGCCCGCGTCCACTCGGCGGCTTCCTGCACCGCCTCGGCGCCGGAGACGAGAGCGTCGACGGCGGCCTCGGCCTCGGCCAGCTCCTCCTCGAGGTCCCGCACCACGAGGGTGACCGCCCGGATGGCCGGTCCGTCGGCAACCGGCACGAGCCGCTGGCCGAACCGGCGGTAAGAGAGGAGGAGGAGCGGCAGGACCACCCGGGCGAGCCCGACGAGGAACCGCCGGCCCGCCGTCTCCCCGTCTCCGTCGAAGGCCCCCGGCGCGAGGCTCACGAGCAGGGGCTCGACCGCGGCGCCGACCGGCCGCGTCAGCCCCTCGCGGTCGACACCGGCGAGCACGGGAAGGCGAGCCTCCCACAGCTCCGCGTGCCACGCGTGCCTCGCGCTCGCCTCGAAGAGGAAGATCCGCGCCCCGTCGGGCACCCCCGGCGCGGCGGCCCACGCCCCGGTCAGCTCGAAGAGGCGACGCTCCGTCCAGCGGTACGCGCCGAGGCGCGCCGCCGCTTGCTGCAGCCTGAGCGCGCCGGGCTTCTCGTCGCCGGCGCCAGCGTCAAGCGCCACGGGTTCGGCCCTCCGCCGTGACCTGCACGCGTGGGCGGTAGGCGTTCGTGATCGGCATCCGCCGGTCACGCCCGAAGGCCTTGTTGGTGATGCGGACGCCGGGGGCCATCTGGCGGCGCTTGTACTCGGCGCTGTCGACGAGACGGACGACGCGCTCGACGAGGTCCGGGTCGAACCCGTCGGCGACCAGGTCCGTTGCCGTGCGGTCGCGCTCGACGTACGCCTCGAGGATGGGATCGAGCAGGTCGTACGGCGGCAGGGACTGGTCGTCGCGCTGCCCGGGGCGCAGCTCCGCCGACGGCGGCTTCTCCAGCACCGACGATGGGATCGGCTCGATGACGCCGTCGGCCGCCGCACGTGCGTTGCGGTATCGGCACAGCTCGTAGACGAGGGTCTTCGGCACGTCCTTGATCACCGCGAACCCACCGGCCGAGTCGCCGTAGAGGGTGGAGTAGCCCGTCGCCATCTCGCTCTTGTTGCCGGTCGCGAGGACGATCCATCCCGTCGCGTTCGAGATGCCCATCAGGATCACGCCGCGGAGACGCGACTGGAGGTTCTCGTCGGTGATGCCCAAGGGAGGCGCGTCGAGCGCGGTCTCGAGCTCCGCGTCCATGCACCGGTGCGCCTGGTCGATCGGCACCACGCGGAAGTCGATGCCGAGCCGCTCCGCGAGCAGGCGCGCGTCGGTCACCGAGCCTTCGCTCGAGTAGCGCGAGGGCATGGCGACGCCGTGGACGTGCGCGGCCCCGATGGCGTCGCTCGCGACGGCGGCGACCAGGGAGGAGTCGATCCCGCCGGAGAGCCCCACGACGGCCCCGGCAAACCCGTTCTTCCCGAGGTAGTCACGGGTCCCGAGGACGAGGGCCGCGTACACCTCGGCCACCGGGCCGAGCGGCGCCGGGAGCGGCCGGTGCGTGGAGGTCACCGCCACCCGCGCCGCGGCTGACGCGGTCCGTGCACCGAGCCGGGAGAGGTCGACCACCGGCGCGCTCGGCACGGGCCGGTCGGGCACCGGGACGTCGACCACGACGAGGTCCTCTTCGAACTGCGCGCCCGCCGCCACGAGGGTGCCGTCCGCGGCGACCACGAGGCTCGCCCCGTCGAAGACGAGCTCGTCCTGGCCACCGACGAGGTTCACGTACACGATCGCCGCGCCGGCCTCGCCGACACGCTCGCCGAGCATCGCCAGCCGCTCGGCACGACGGCCGCGTGAGTAGGGCGACGCGTTGATGTTCACCACCACCTGTGCGCCTGCCGCGCCGAGCCAGGCGACCGGGCCGCAGTCAGCCCATACGTCCTCGCAGATCGACACGCCGACGAGCACGTCTGCTGCCTGGTAGAGGACGGGCGGGCCGTCGCCCGGGGTGAACCACCGCTGCTCGTCGAAGACGCTGTAGTTGGGGAGGAGGCGCTTGCGGTACACGCCTGCGAGGTGCCCGCCGACGCAGACGGCCGCGGCGTTCGCGAGGTGGGGGCGGCCCGGGCCCCAGGTACCCGTCCTGGTCTCCGCGCCGGTCGCGCCCTCGCCCACCATGCCGCCGGTCGCCTCGGGGAGCTGCTGGACGAAGCCGACCACCGCCACGCAGTCGCCCGTCGCCCCGGCGACCTCCGCCAGCGCCGCCTCGTTGTCGGCGACGAAGCCCGCCTTCAGCAAGAGGTCCTCGGGCGGGTAGCCGGTGATCGCGAGCTCGGGAAAGACGCAGAGCTGCGCGCCGGCGTCCTCGGCGAGCCGTAGCGACCGGAGGATCCTCGCGACGTTTCCCCCGAGGTCACCCACGACCATGTCGAGCTGGGCCATCGCGACCCGGAGCACCATTGCAGCAAGCCTAGGGGGGCCGTGGTGAGCTGATCCCAGGCTTCGAGTGCGCCGCCGTGCCGGCTCTCACTTGGCCGTCCGGTGGATTCACGCACTGTTCACACGCAGGACACCGACAGGCCACGGATCACTGGTCTAATGACTTGAGCCGGCGGCGCAGGCGCGCCGGCGACCAGCGCCGGCGACGAGCGCCGGCAAACAGCACCGAGCAGGCGCACAGGCCGCCGAGCACGGCGAACAGCACAGGGCACAGCGAAAGGGAAAGGACCGCGGAGCGTGGGCTACCAGGCGGAGTACATCTGGATCGACGGGACCGAGCCGTCACCCCTCGTACGGAGCAAGACCAAGATCGTCGCGACCGGCAAGAAGCCGGGGATCTGGGGCTTCGACGGCTCCAGCACGAACCAGGCGACCGGGGCCAACTCCGACTGCGTCCTCCAGCCGGTCTTCGTGTGCGCCGACCCCCTGCGCGGCGAGGACAACGTCCTCGTGATGTGCGAGGTACTGAACGTCGACATGGAGCCGCACCCGACCAACACGCGTCACGCGTGCGCCGTGACCGCCGAGCGGTACGCGGTCCACGAGCCGTGGTTCGGTTTCGAGCAGGAGTACACCTTCCTCCAGAACGGCCGTCCGCTGGGCTGGCC
>JASHYA010000091.1 GCA_030043315.1 Acidimicrobiales bacterium | reverse complement strand
CCCGCTGCGAGCAGCCGCTCGCGGAAGATCCGCACCGCCTCTCCAGGCGCGCCCATCCCCACCAACTCACCGTCCGCGAGCACCACGGCTCGATCGCAGATCGAGCGCACGAGATCCGGCGCGTGGCTGACGAACAGGATGGTGCGGCCCTCGCGCTGGAACTGCTTCACGCGCTCCATGCACTTGCGCTGGAATCGCTCGTCCCCGACTGCGAGCACCTCGTCGATCACGAGGACGTCGGGGTCGACGTTCACTGCGACGGCGAAGCCGAGACGGACGTACATCCCAGACGAGTAGTACTTCACCTGGTTGTCGATGAACTGCTCGAGCTCCGCGAACTCCACGATGTCGTCGAACAGGCGGTCGACTTCCCGCTTGGAGAACCCGAGCATGGAGCCGTTCAGGTAGACGTTCTCGCGGCCGCTCAGGTCCTGCTGGAACCCCGCCCCGAGCTCGAGCAGGCCCGCGAGCTTCCCGCGCACGACGACCTGCCCGGAGGTCGGCCGCAGGACGCCGCAGATGCACTTGAGCAGCGTGGACTTCCCGGACCCGTTGCGCCCGAGGATGCCGACGGTCTCACCCTCTTTGACCTCGAAGGAGACGTCACGAAGCGCCCAGAGGTCCTCGTGCGGCACCCGGCCCGCGTGGATCACCTTCTCCTTCAGCGAGGTGTACTTCTGGTGGTAGAGGCGGAAGCGCTTCGAGACCTCCTGGACGTCGACGGACGTGGTGGCCATCTCAGAGCTCCTCTGCGAAGTTGCCGGAGAGCCTGCCGAAGACCACCATCGCGACGTAGAAGAGCACCAGCGCGAAGGCGAGCACGAGCCCGTCGCCCCACACGTAGGTCGACACGGGCCAATGGGGAAGGACGTTCAAGATCGTGTGGGGAGCGGTGGTGGTGGGGACTGTCAGCCTGCCGTAGAGCACCCGCTGGAACGTCATCACGAGAATGGTCAGCGGGTTCAAGAAGTACACCCAGGTGAGGTGATGCAGCGCCAGACGGGCGGCAATTTCCGTCTGATAGGAGTACACGATCGGGCACGCCCAGAACCACGCGGCCCCGACGAGCACTGTGACGAGGTGCTGCGTGTCGCGCATGTACACGTTGACCGCGGCGAGCAGGATCCCCAGCGCGCAGGCCAGCACGAGCGTCGGGACGAGGCCGACGAGGACGAGGTAGAGGAGAGGCCACGCCGGCGCCCAGTGCAGGGCCACCATGAAGATGACCATCACGATCGCCTGGAAGAAGAAGAACACGCCGGCCGATCCGACCGCCGCGAGGGCGAGGATCTCCCGGGGGAAGGAGACCTTCTTCACCAATCCCGCGTTGTTCACGATGACGCCGGTCGCGGTGAGGATCCCGGTCGAAAAGAGGTTGAACAGGAGGACCCCCGCGAAGAGGTAGATCACGAACTTCGGCATCCCGTTGTGCAGGACGACCCCGAAGACCAACGTGTAGACCGCGAGGGTCAGCGCCGGGTTGATCATGGACCACAGGAGCCCGAGGAACGAGTTCTTGTACTTGACCTTGATCTCGGTACGGACGAGGTAGACGAGCAGCTCCCGGGAGTGCCAGACCTCCCGCAGGCGCGCGAAGACGCGCGTCTCCGCGGAGACGACGCGCGTCGTCTTGGCACGCTCCGCGACCTCACCCTGTCGATCGAGCATGCTCGTGAGATCGGCGGGCTCCGCGTCCGGCGACTGCGCGGGCGCTTTGATCGCCACCGTCAGCTGCCGCCCACCTGGGCCGCCGAGCGGTCGATCACGTGGTCGATGAAGCCGTACTCGCGGGCTTCCTCGGCGGTGAACCAGCGGTCCCTGTCGGAGTCGGCCTCGATGCGCTCCACCGGCTGGCCGGTGTGGAACGCGATGCGCTCGGCCATCATCCGCTTGAGGTAGACGATCTGCTCGGCCTGGATGGCGATGTCGGCGGCCTGTCCCTGCATCGCGCCGGACGGCTGGTGCATGAGGATGCGGGAGTGCGGGAGAGCAAATCTCTTACCGGGCGCGCCCGCGCACAGGAGGAACTGGCCCATGGAGGCGGCGAGCCCCACGCAGATGGTGCTCACGTCCGGCCGGACGTACTGCATCGTGTCGTAGATCGCCAGGCCGTCGGTGACCGAGCCGCCGGGCGAGTTGATGTACAGCGAGATGTCTCGCTCGGGGTCCTCGGCCTCGAGCAGGATCAACTGAGCGCACACCGTGTTGGCCGTGTTCTGGTCGATGGCGGACCCGATGAAGATGATGCGCTCCTTCAAGAGGCGCTGGTAGACGTCGACGGCGACCGACTGGTCCTGGCCAGCGGCACCGAACGGCCCCTCAGGGCGACTAGCGTGCATGCCACGAGGCTACCCGGCGGCGCCACCGGCCGGGGGCACGCGGACGTGGCGGAACCGGTAGACGCGCCGGGTTTAGGTCCCGGTCCCTTCGGGGGTGGAGGTTCGAGTCCTCTCGTCCGCACCCCGTGCCCCATCTCGTCGCGGCATTCGACAAGTTCCGTGGCACCGCCACCGCAGCAGAAGTGGCGGACGCGGCCGCCCGCGCGGCCCGGGCGAGCGGGTGGTGCGCGGACGCGCTCCCGCTCGCGGACGGCGGCGAGGGCACCCTCGACGCGCTCTCGCACGTCTTCGGAGGCGAGCTGCGCGCTGCGACGGTCCGGGGTCCGCTCGGCCAGCCGGTCACGGCGGAGTGGCTGTTCGTGCCCGGAGGGCTGCAGCGCCTCCGGGAGGGGGCGCGCCATCTCCTCCCCGACGGCGGGGACCTCCCCGACGGCCCCGGCCTCCCCGACGGCCCCGCTGCCGTGATCGAGGCGGCACGCGCCGTCGGCCGAGAGCTCCTGCCGGTGCCCGGAGCGGACGACCCGGTCGACGCACGGACCGACGGCGTCGGTGACCTGATCCTCGCTGCGCTCGACGCAGGCGCCCGGCTCGTGCTCGTCGGATTGGGCGGCAGCGCGACCACGGACGGCGGGTGGGGCGCGGTGACGGCGCTCGGCACGCCCGCGCGCCTCGAAGGCGCGC
>JASHYA010000090.1 GCA_030043315.1 Acidimicrobiales bacterium | reverse complement strand
ACCCCGACCTGCTCGGCGAGGAAGGCGACGTACTCCCTCGCCGCTTCTGGGAGGTCTGCGGCCGACGTGGTGCCGGTGAGATCCCTCCGCCAGCCTGGAAGCTCCTCGTAGAGCGGGGTCACCTGGTGCAGCGTCGACTGGTGGTACGGCGGGAACATGTAGCGATCTCCGGTGGCCTCGTACGCCACGCACACCCGCAGGGTCTCGATCGTGTCGAGCACGTCGAGCTTGGTCAGCGCGATCTCGGTCAGCGAATTGACCCGCACGGCCTGGCGCGCCATCACGGCGTCGAACCAGCCCACACGGCGGCGGCGGCCGGTGACGGTGCCGTACTCGTGCCCACGCTCGACCAGCATCTCCGCCAAGTCGCCGTGTACCTCCGTGGGAAAGGGGCCTGCGCCCACCCGGGTCACGTAGGCCTTCGCGATCCCGATCACACGGTCGATGTCTCGCGGGCCGAGCCCGCTGCCGGTGCAGGCGCCGCCCGCGACCGGGTTGGACGAGGTGACGAACGGGTAGGTGCCGTGGTCGAGGTCCAAGAAGGTGGCCTGGGCACCCTCGAGGAGGATGTTGCGCCCGGCGTCGAGGGCGTCGTGCAGGATGCCCACCGTGTCACCGACCATCGGCGCGAGGCGGGGGGCGAACTCGTCGAGATACCGCTGCGCGATGTCGTCGGCCGACAGCGGCAACCGGTTGTACACCTTGGCGAGCACGGCGTTCTTCTCCTTCAAGACGACGTCGAGCTTCTGGCGGAAGATCTTCGCGTCGAGGAGGTCCTGCACGCGGAGGCCCACCCGAGCCGCCTTGTCCGCGTAGGCGGGGCCGATGCCACGTTTGGTGGTGCCCAGGGCGTTCTTCCCCAGATATCTCTCCGTGACCCGGTCGAGCTCGAGGTGGTACGGCATGATCAGGTGCGCGTTGCCGCTGACGACGAGCCGCGAGGTGTCGATCCCCCGGCGTTCGAGGTCGTCGAGCTCGGAGAGCAGCGCCTGTGGCTCGACCACGACGCCGTTGCCGACGAGCGGCGTGATGTGCGGGTAGAGGATCCCGCTCGGGCAGAGCTGGAGCGCGAACCGCTCACCATCGACGACGATCGTGTGACCTGCGTTGTGGCCGCCCTGGTAGCGGACGACCACGTCCATCTCCTTGGCCAACAGGTCGGTGAGCTTGCCCTTGCCCTCGTCGCCCCACTGGGTCCCGACGACCACGGTTGCCGGCACGCTGCTCCCCTGACTCGGCTTACGCCGCAGTGTACCCGGCCTCCACGATCGCCCCCCGGCGATCGCGCCGGTCACCCCCCGGCGATCGCGCCGGTCACCCCCCGGCGATCGCGCCGAGCACGATGAACGGTTCGCGACCCGACGCCACCTCGTCGGGGAGCAGCGCGTCGGGCGGCTCGTGCGAGAGGTCTTCCTCGCAGGCGAAGAACCGGAGGAACGGGCGGCGGCGTGCCGTCGCCCGGTCCCGGATCGTCCCGCCGAGGGTGGGGAACCGGGCCTCGAGCGCGTCGAGCACGGTCCGCTGGGTCACGTCCCCGATGACCGCGACGCGCACCTCCGGACCTACCCCCGCGAGCGTCCGCAGGTGGGCCGGCAGCAGGACGCGCACGTCGTGCGCCTCCTCCGGCCGGGTCACGCCAGGTCCTGCGCCTCGACCGAGAGCACGGCCGGCAGGTGCCCGGCGATCGCGGTCCAGTGGTCGCCGCCGTCCGCCGATCCGTACACCTGGCCGCCGGTCGTCCCGAAGTAGACACCGCCCGGGTCGAGGTGGTCGACGTCCATCGCGTCGCGCAGCACGTTCGTGTAGCAGTGCGCCTGCGGCAGCCCCTCGGTGAGCGGCTCCCACTCCCCGCCACCGCTCCTGCTGCGATAGACCCGGAGCTTCCCCTCCGGCGGATAGTGCACGGAGTCGCTCGTGATCGGCACGACATAGACCGTGTCGGGATCGTGGGCGTCGACCGAGATGGGGAAGCCGAAGTCACTCGGGAGGTCCCCGCTCACCTCGGTCCACGAATCGCCTGCGTCGTCACTCCGCATCACGTCCCAATGCTTCTGCATGTACAGGGTGGAGGGTCGTGTCGGATGCTGCGCGATCCTGTGGACGCAGTGGCCGACCTCGGCTTCAGGGTCGGGCATGAACTCCGAGTGCAGCCCCTTGTTCTTGCGCAGCCAGGTCTCGCCCCCGTCGTCAGAGCGGAAGACCCCTGCAGCCGAGATGGCGACGAACATCCGTTGACGGTCGGCAGGGTCCTGGATGATCGTGTGGACGGCCATGCCGCCGGCACCCGGCTGCCAGCTCGAACCAGTGTCGTTGCACCGGAGACCGTCCAGCTCGTTCCAACTCTCGCCGCCGTCAGTGGACCTGAAGATCGCTGCGTCCTCCACGCCGGCGTAGACGGTGTCGGGGTCGTCGAGCGAAGGCTCGAAGTGCCAGACGCGCGCGAACTCCCAGGGGTGTGGGGTGCCGTCGTACCACTGGTGGGTCCCCGGCTCGCCTTCGTAGCTGAAGTCGTTCCCCACGGTCCGCCAGCTCTTGCCGCCGTCATCGGAGCGGTGCACCACCTGGCCGAACCACGAGCTCGACTGGGACGCGTAGATCCGGTCGGGATCCGCTGGAGAGCCCTTCAGGTGGTAGATCTCCCAACCCGCGAAGTACGGGCCGTCGACCGTCCATGTACGGCGCGAGCCGTCGGACGTGAAGACGAACGCCCCCTTACGGGTGCCGACCAGCAGACGGACGCCGCTCATTGAACCTCCCTCTCAGCTTCTTCCGACGCGCTCGGCCGCGCCTCGCTAGAGCGTACGACGGGGTTGCGCGCCCGTCGCTCTGCCGCTCCCGTCGTCTCCATTCCAGATCCAGCACGGCCGGTCACACCGGCTCAGACGGGTCACGGCCGAAGAACTCATCGGAGGGCGATCGTGTCCCCCAGTGCGTCGAGCTTCACGGTCGACCCCTCCGTGTAACGCCCGTCGAGGAGAGCGAGCGCCAGCGGGTCCTCCACGTCGCGCTGGATGACCCGCCGAAGGGGCCGGGCCCCGAAGTCCGGGTCGTATCCTTTCGCCGCGAGCACCTTCTCCGCCTCCGGCGTCACCACGAGCGACAGGCGCCGCTCCGCGAGCCTGGTGCGGAGCCTCCCGAGCTGGATTCCCACGATGACGGCGAGGTCGGCCTCGGTGAGAGCACGGAACCGCACGACCTCGTCCACCCGGTTCATGAACTCCGGCTTGAAGAACGCGTACGGGTCGCCAGCAAGATTGGACGTCATGATCAACACCGTGTTCGTGAAGTCGACGGTGCGTCCCTGCCCGTCGGTGAGGCGCCCGTCCTCGAGCACCTGCAGAAGGACGTTGAAGACGTCGGGGTGTGCCTTCTCGATCTCGTCGAGCAGCACCACCGAGTAGGGCCTGCGACGGACTGCCTCCGTGAGCTGGCCCCCTTCCTCGTACCCGACGTACCCGGGGGGCGCACCGACGAGACGGGAGACGGTGTGCTTCTCCATGTACTCGCTCATGTCAATGCGCACCATTGCCCGTTCATCGTCGAACAGAAACTCCGCGAGCGCCCGCGCGAGCTCGGTCTTGCCCACACCCGTGGGGCCGAGGAAGAGGAACGATCCGATCGGTCGGTTCGGGTCCGACAGCCCCGCCCGGCTGCGGCGGATGGCGTTGGCGACCGCGGTGACCGCCTCGTCCTGGCCGACGACCCGCCCGTGCAACGAGTCCTCCATGCGGATGAGCTTCTCCACCTCCCCCTGGAGAAGACGCGTGACGGGGACACCCGTCCAACGGCTCACGACCTCTGCGACGTCCTCGGCGTCCACCTCCTCCTTCAAGAATCGCTGGTGCTCCTGGAGCTTCACGAGGTCCGATGTCGCCTCGTCTATGCGGAGCTCGAGGGACGGCAGCTCGCCGTAGCGCACCGCTGAGGCGCCGGCGAGGTCACCGTCGCGCTCCATCCGTTCCGCGGCGGCGCGTCGCTCCTCCAGCTCCCCCTTCAAGGATCGGATGGCATCGATCGCCTGCTTCTCCGCCTGCCAGTGGGCGGTCATCGCGTTCGCTTGCTCGCGGAGCTCCGCGAGCTCCTGGTCGAGACGGGTGAGCCGCTCAGCCGACGCCTCGTCGGTCTCCTTCTCCAGTGCGACCTTCTCGATCTCGAGCTGACGGATGCGCCGGGTCACCACGTCGAGCTCGGTGGGCATCGAGTCGATCTCGATGCGCAGACGGCTCGCCGCCTCGTCCACGAGGTCGATCGCCTTGTCCGGGAGGAACCGTCCGGTGATGTAGCGGTCGGACAACACCGCGGCCGCGACCAGTGCCGCGTCCTGGATGCGCACGCCGTGATGGACCTCGTAACGCTCCTTCAGGCCCCGGAGGATCGCGATCGTGTCTGAGACCGACGGCTGGTCGACGAAGACCTGCTGGAAGCGACGCTCGAGCGCGGCGTCCTTCTCGATGTACTTGCGATACTCGTCGAGCGTGGTCGCTCCGATGAGCCGGAGCTCGCCTCGTGCCAGGAGCGGCTTGATCATGTTGCCAGCGTCCATCGCGCCCTCCGCAGCGCCCGCTCCGACGATCGTGTGGAGCTCGTCGACGAACGTGACCACCTCACCCTCTGCGTCGGTGATCTCCTTGAGCACCGCCTTCAGCCGCTCCTCGAACTCGCCGCGGTACTTCGCGCCGGCGACCATCGAGCCGAGATCGAGCGCGACGACGCGCTTGTTCTTCAGGCCCTCTGGCACGTCGCCCGCGGTGATGCGGTTCGCAAGCCCTTCGACGATGGCGGTCTTGCCCACGCCGGGCTCGCCGATGAGCACCGGGTTGTTCTTGGTTCGACGGGACAGGACCTGGATCACGCGGCGGATCTCCTCGTCCCGACCGATGACCGGATCGAGCTTGCCCTGACGCGAGAGCTCGGTCAGGTCCCGCCCGTAGCGCTCGAGAGCCTGGAAAGTCCCCTCCGGCGTCGGCGACGTCACCCGGTGGCTGCCCCGCACCTCGCGCAACGCGGCCAGGAGCGTTTCGCGCGTCACCCCGAGGGCCTCGGCCCAGGCCAAGAGCAGGTGCTCGACGGACACATAGTCGTCGCCCATGTCCCGACGCAGCTCGTCCGCCTGTTCGAGACCTTCGCGGGTCGCCCGCGCCATGGACGGCTCGGATCCCCCCACCGCTCGTGGGAGCTTGGCGAGCCGCTCGCCGAGCGTCCGCGCCACGGCGCCCGGGTCGGCGCCAAGCCGGGTGAGGATCGGACGGGCGATGCTCTCGGGATCCGCGAG
>JASHYA010000089.1 GCA_030043315.1 Acidimicrobiales bacterium | reverse complement strand
GCCGCCGGAGAACTCGGTGCTCGTGACCCCGCCACCACCTCCTGTCCCGAGTGTTCCTTTCCCACCCGCTCCGCCCGGGAAAACAAGAGGCGGAAAGCCTGTCACGGACGGTCCGGTCCCGCTGCCGCCGGCGCCGCCCTTGCCGCCGGAGGTGGTGCCGGCCGTCCCGCCGGCGCCCGGAGTGGCCGTGCAGTCCTCTACCGTGCCTGTGGTGCCCGCGGTGCCCGGCTGGCCCGCGTCGCCCCCGTTGCCGCTTTTTCCGATGTAGGCGCCGGCGTTCCCTCCCCAACCACCGCCACCGCCACCACCGGCAACGAGAAGACGCGAGCGAAGGGCTGTCGCTGTCGCGCGGGGGTCGGTTTGGACATCGGAGGCGCCTCCGCCCGAGGCAGAGATCGCTGTGCCGGACGCCGCGCCGCCGCCGTTGAACGCGGCGCCGCACGCCGCGCAGCCCGCGCCACCGACCTCGACGTAGAGGGTCTCGCCTCCGGTCACGTCGAGGATCGCCGACACCTTGGCGCCTTCGCCACCCTTGCCGGTTGTCTCCGCTGTGAAAAATGCAACGTTTCCACCGGCAGCCCCCACCGCGACGGCGTGGACGGTCGACACCCCCGACGGAACGACGAGAGACTGCTCGGCGCCGGTGTAGGAGAATGCGCAGGTGGTCGTGGTCCCCGTGTGCGCACAGCTGGCTCCTGTGGCCGCCGATGCCGACGTGCCGCCGAAACCCTCTACAAAGCTCCACATCGCGGCGATCATCGTCAACGAGGTGATTATCTTCGCGGCGCGCCGAGCCATGTTCGAGCGTACGGACATGCCTGGTCCCCTCCGCTCACTACCCGCGTCTGTACTCGCGACTCCCCTCGCGCCAGTACTAACCGTAACCGAAGCTCTGTTGAACCGCAATCATTGAGCGTCGCAATTTGCTGCAAGTTGGCCAATTTCGGGACTGGTCCGGCTAGCGCTCGAGCTCCGTCACGGGGAGCTCGAGCCGTTCACGCCGCTCGCCGCCGAACCTCCACGACGCGCGGCTCGCCATTGACGCGCTTGGCTCGCTCGTCGACAAGCTGGGCGAGCGGCTGGGTGAGGCGCGTCCCTCGTTGCGCGACGCGCTGACCCAGATGAGGTGCGCCTACGTCCAAATCGCTGCGGCGACGGAGGAGCGGGAGCAGGCGAGCGCGGGGAACGGCGGAGGCCTAGCCGCTCGGCGGCGTGTCCTGGTCGAGTGGCCCTAAGCGCCCTGGTCGAGACGGGCGGAGATCCACGTCTCGATCCCCTCGAGGGCGGCCGCCGCCATCGCCGTCGGGTAGGAGGTGAAGCCGTGGCCTGACTCCGGGTACACCCTGAGGTCGACGTCGTTGCCCGCCGCCGAGAGGCGGCCGGCCATCGCAAGATTGTCCTCGAGCAGGACGTCCATGGTGCCCACGACCAACAGAGTTGGCGGGAGGCCGTGAAGGTCGCCGTAGAGAGGCGAGACGTCGGGGTTCGTTCGATCGGCTACGCCGCCGGCGTAGGCCCCGACGAACCACTCGTCCGCGTACGCCCGTCCGCTCGGGGAGCGGCCGCTCAGGTCATACGCGCCGAACTGGAGTGCGGCGCCGACAAACGGCTCGACCACGCCCCTCTCCCGGAGCCGCAACAGCGTCGTCATCGCCAGGTTGGCTCCGGCGGACGCGCCGGCGACGACGAACCGGGCCGTCCCGAAGAGGTCCGCGGCCTGCTCCACAAGCCAGAGGGCGGCCGTCTCGCAATCGTCAGGGGCAGCCGGCCAGGAGTGCTCGGGCGCGAGGCGGTAGTCGACGCTCACCACGGCGATCCCGAGAGCGTCGGCCAGTCGAGCGTTGCGGGTGTCGCTTCGGGCGGCCGAGCCAAGGTAGAAGCCACCGGGGTGGATCTCGAGGCACGTGGCCCGGGGGTCGCCTTCCTCAGGGGTGAGGACCCGCACCGGGATCTCGCGCCCCCCGGCGCGGGCGGTGCGCTCGACGGCCCGCGGCTCGGGCGACCTGTGGCTCAACTGACTCCGAGCCGCTTGGAGACCTTCAGGAGTGGACGGGTCCGGGTGCGGTTGATCGCCGGCCGCAGCCTGCATGGCGGCGTTGAAGGCACGGCACTCCTCGACGTGAGCGGCCAAGCCCGAGTCGATCAGTTGGGCAAGCCCCAGTTCCATACCGGTCCTTCCACCCCCTTCGCGGCCCTCTTCTGAGCCTTCCGGACGGACCCGTGCGCCATGGGGGCTCGCAGCTTCGCGCGTCGCCCACGTGCTGCTGGGGGATCCCCGGGTACGTCACGTCGGCGATGGGACGAGGCGCCGCGATCCACCGTCCTTTGCTTGCCTATTGGTCCGTGGCCTGTTGGTCCGTGGCGATGTAGTCCCCGGCGAGCTTCGTGACCTGCGTCGCTTCCATCCGGCCCAGGTGACCGGGTACGACCTCGAAGGCGACCCGTGCGCCGACGCCGATCGTCCGGGTGCCGTCGGCGATCGCCGTGCAGTGGAACGGCCAGGTCCGACCTGCGTCGTCGCCGACGGTGCCGAGCCCCCGCGGCTCGTCGAACTCGGTCACCACGCCGAGGTGGAGCTTCATGCCCATCTCAGTGCGCCACCCGCCGCCTAGCCACCGGTCACCTCCGCGCGCGGGGTCAGTGCACGATCTTCGACAGCGGGAGCTCCAGGATGTCGGTCGCCCCCTCGTCCTTCAGTGCCGGGATGAGCGTGTTGATGTCGGCCTTCGCGACGACGGTCTCGAGCGCGAACCCTCGGCCGCCCGAGAGCTCGGAGACCGTCGGAGCGCGCATCGACGGGAGCACGGTGACCACCGACTCGAGCCGGTCCGCGGGCACGTTCAACTTCACGAGCACCTTCTCGCGCGCCTCCAGCGCCCCCGAGAGCAGGGTGTGGAGCTGCCCCATCGCATGGCGCTTCACAGGGTCCTCGACCGCGGCCGGGTTGGCGATCAGCTCGGTGCGCGAGACGAGCAGCGTGTCGAGCACCCGGAGCCCGGCGGCGCGCAGCGCCCTCCCCGTCTCGGTGATCTCCACGACGCAATCGGCGATGTCGGGGACCTTCGCCTCGGTCGCGCCGTAGGAGAGGGAGACCTCCGCATCGATCCCGTGCGCTGCGAGCGCCCGTTTGGTGAGCTGCGGGTACTCGGTGCTCACCCGGAGCCGACGTCGGGTCCCGCCCGTCACCGTCGCGAGGTCCGCCAGGCTCTGGCACGGGGAGTCCGCTGCCACGGCGAGCACCACGCGGATCGGGTTCGTGCTCGACTTCGAGTACCCGAGCTCCCCGAGCGTCACGACGTCCACGCCACGTTCCTCGATCCAGTCACGCCCGGTGATCCCGAGGTCGAACAGCCCCTCGGCCACGTACACGGGGATCTCCTGGGGGCGCAGGATCCGCACCTCGCTCACCCGCGGGTCGGAGATCGACGCGCGGTAGTCGACGTCGGACGCCCGCGTCACCGCGAGGTCGGCGGCCTCGAAGAGGTCGAGCGTCGCGTGTTCGAGCGATCCCTTGGGCAGGACGATGCGCAGCATGGTGGTCGCGGCCTACGAGATTCCCCGTCGCGGTCGCGTGTCCGAGGTCATCAACCGGCTCCGGATCCGTCGAGACCCTCGATCAGGTGCCCCATGCGCTCGCGCTTGGTGCGGAGGTAGGCGAGGTTCTCGGGGTTCGGCACCGGCTGGAGGGGCACGCGCCCCAGGACCTCGAGCCCCGAGCCGTCGATGCCGCCGTACTTCGCCGGGTTGTTGGTCATGAGCCGCATAGTGGTGACGCCGAGGTCGACGAGGATCTGCGAGCCGACGCGGTACTCGCGCGGGTCGACGGGCAGCCCGAGCGCGACGTTCGCGTCGACGGTGTCGTGGCCCTGTTCCTGGAGGCGGTAGGCGCGGATCTTGTGCGCGAGCCCGATGCCCCGCCCTTCGTGGCCGCGCAGGTACACGACCACCCCGCGGCCCTCCTCTTCGATGAGGTCCATCGCCGTCCGGAGCTGCGTCCCGCAGTCGCAGCGCAACGAGCCGAAGACGTCACCGGTCAGGCATTCCGAGTGCACGCGCACGAGGAGGTCGGGGCCCACGTCGCCCTTCACGAGCGCGAGGTGTTGCTCGCCGCCGAGCACCGACTCGTACACGACCGCGCGCCAGTCCCCTCCCTCGGTCGGGATCCGCGCCTCGGAGACCCGTCGCACGAGCTTCTCGGTGCTTCGGCGCATCAGGGTTCCTCGCCTGCGGGTGCCAGCTCGACGCGGAGGTCCTCACCCAGATGCTCGACCGACACGATCCGTCCGCGCCAGACGTCGGCGATCGTGGCGGCACCGCGTCCGTCGAAGAGCGGCCGTCCGTCGTCGCCGCCGAACAGCTTCGGCGCGAGGTAGAGGACGTATCGGTCCACGAGCCCCGCCGCGTGCAGATCGTGGGCCACCTTCGCACCGCCCTCGACGAGGAGCTGCACCACCCCGAGACGGCCCAGGTGGTCGAGGGCGTCCGCCAGGTCGCCCGAGAGCTCGAGGGCGGGCTGGACCCTGGCGCCCTCGGGGGCGCGGCCGAGCACCACCCGGAGGGGCTGGCGCGGCGCGGCGCAGGTGGAGCCGGCGGCGCCTTCGAGGCGCACCGTGAGCTCGGGGTCGTCGGCGCGCACGGTCCCGGCGCCGACGAGCACGGCGTCGGACGCCGAACGGAGCTCGTGGACGTCGCGTCGAGCCGTCTCCCCCGTGATCCAGCGACTCGAGCCGTCGGGGGCCGCGGTCCTGCCGTCCATGGTGGCCGCGAGCTTGAGGACCACCCACGGACGGCCGGTCCTCCGGTGTTTCAGGTACGGCGCCAGCTGCCGCTCGACCGCCTCCGCCTGCGCCCCGACGGACACCTCCACACCGTTGGCTCTGAGCGCTTCGACGCCGCGGCCCGCGACCAAGGGATCGGGGTCGACGAGCCCGACCACCACCCTCCCCACGCCGGACCCGATGATCGCGTCGACACACGGAGGGGTCCGCCCGGTATGCGCGCACGGCTCGAGCGTGGTGTAGAGGGTCGAACCAACGACGGTGTCCCCGGCCTCCGCAGCCCGCCGCAGCGTGGTCACCTCGGCGTGGGGCCCACCCGGCGGCGCGGTGGCCCCCTCGTAGGTGTGCTCACCGGTCACGAGCACCGCGCCCACCCAAGGGTTCGGCGAGGCGTGGAGACGCGCGGACTGCGCGGCCGCGATCGCGCGGGCCATGTGCTCCTGGTCCTGCGCCGTGCCGGTGATGCTGGTGACCGTGGGCTGCACCCGCCTCCGCGTCCTCTCGCTGGTGTCGTGGCGTGCAGAGCCTACCGACCACGGCCTCGCCCTCCGCCCTGACC
>JASHYA010000088.1 GCA_030043315.1 Acidimicrobiales bacterium | reverse complement strand
TCGACGAGACGCTGCTCTCGGAAGCTGAGACCCTCCTCGAGTCGGCGGTGGACCTGCGTCGCCGCATCCACGCCCGCCCAGAGCTCGGCCTGGACCTCCCGTCCACTCAGGAGGCGGTGATGGACCTACTGGAGGGGCTCGGGCTCGACCCCGTCGCGGGGGACGCCGCCAGCTCGGTCGTCGCCGTGCTCGAGGGGGAGCTTCCCGGCCCGACGACGCTCTTGCGGGGAGACATGGACGCCCTCCCCATGCCCGAGGACACCGGGCTGCCCTTCGCCTCCCGAGTGGACGGCGCCATGCACGCCTGCGGGCACGATGCCCACACGGCGATGCTCGCCGGTGCCGCCCAGCTCCTGTCGGGGCGGCGGGCCGAGCTGGCGGGCCGGGTCGTGTTCATGTTCCAACCGGGCGAGGAAGGGTTCGCCGGGGCGAAGGTCATGCTCGACGAGGGCCTGCTTTCTCGGTTCGGACCGATGGACCGAGCCTTCGCACTGCACACCACCCCGACGCTGCCCTCCGGCCTCTTGGCCGCTCGAGCGGGCCCGGTTCTGGCCTCGGCAGACACGCTCGACGTGGTGGTGACCGGTGCGGGTGGCCATGGGTCGATGCCCCACGACGCGGTCGACCCGATCGCCGTGGCGTGCGAGATGGTGGGGGGGTGGCAGGTCATGGTCACCCGTCGGATTCCGGCCTTCGATCCCGCGGTGATCACGGTTGGGAGCATCACGGCCGGTACGACGCACAACGTCGTACCCGAAGACGCCACCCTCAAGGTGACCGTCCGTGCTGCCTCACCCGAGTCCCGGACCTTGGCCGTCGAGGGTTTGCGGCGCGTCGCCGAGCACGTTGCCTCCGCCCATCTGTGCTCGGCGACGGTGACCGAAGCGGCACCCGGCTATCCGGTGACCGTCAACGACCGGTCCGAATTCGAGCACGCCCTGGCCATCGCTCGAGGGCTGTTCGGCGAGGACCGGGTGCTCCCCTTGCCGACCCCGGTCATGGGTGCCGAGGACTGGTCGTTCGTGCTCGAGGAGGTCCCTGGCTCCATGTTCTTCCTGGGGGCGGCTCCCCCCGGGGTCTCGAACCCCGCTCCGAACCACTCCAATCGGATGGTGATCGACGAGCGGTGCATGACGACGGGGATCGCCATGCACGCGGCGCTCGCGCTCAGTTGAACGACGCCACCGGACCCGCGGACGACGACGCGCAGTCCGGTAGCACCGCCCGCCTCAGCTCGGCGCGGCGGGCGACAGCGACGACGGTCGACCCCGGTACCGGAGGTGGAACAACCAGTAGGCGACGGGGCCGGCCGCGAGCGGCAGCCAGTAGGAGGCGAGCCGGTAGGTGAGGGTGGCCAGGACGGCGTCGCCCGAGTTGAGGCCGGCCAGGACCAGGAGCCCGGTCAGGCTCGCCTCGACGAGGCCCAGCCCACCCGGGGTGATCGGGATCATCCCCACGATGCCGGCGACGGCGTAGGCCACCAAGATCAACGAGGCGCGCGGGTGGCTACCCGTCGCCCGGACGGCCGCGAGCAGGCACAGGTAGTCGAGGGCCAGGCGACCGGCGGAGAGGAGCACCGCTTGCCACCACTGCCGCCCCAGCTCTGCTCGGATCAGGTTCCGCTCCCGGAGGAGCGACTCGTCGAGGCCGGTGAGCGGCGACCGCTTGCGCAGGACCGAGTTCCGGACTCGTTGGGCCACCCGGCCACCCCAGCGCAGCGGCCCGTCGGTGACCATCACGACGGCGGAGAAGCCGGCGAAGACCACGAACGCGACGGCCCCGAGGATGGCGGCGTGGACCAGACCCGCGTTGGTGGTCGGGATGCCGATGAGGATGACCGGGAGGGCGAACAGCGGCAGAGCCAGGAGGCCGCCCACGCCGAGTAGTGAGAACGTCGCCAACCCACCAACCGTCTTGCCGGTCTCCTGCCCGCTGGTCGAGAGCATCCGAACGTGCACCGCGGCGCCCATCGCGGCGCCACCCGGCATGATCAGGTTGACGGCGTTACTGGCCAGCTGCGAGGTGACGACCGGGAACCACGCCTTGATCCGAAGGGACAGGCGTTCCAGCCCGAAGGTGCAGATGAAATGGCCGACCTCGAAGGCGACGCACAGAGCGAACCACACCGGCTCCAAGGTGGAGAGGCGGGGCCAGGACGCCAGCACCTCGGCGATCGAGGGGAACACCAGGTAGATCCCGACGCCGGCGATGACGATGGGCACCGCCTTCTTGACGATCGACTTCCAGGAGAGGGGGTGGCCCTTCTCCTGGTTGACCTTGTCCTCGAAGGATTCGTGCTCTGTGCTCGCGACAGGGTCACTCACCGAGGCCTCCCGGCGCTGTGGGCCACGGTCGGGCCATGACGACCGCGGGGGACGTGCTGCCGGTGCTTCGGAGCGACGGTGGAGCCGGGCGAATGGTCAATGGGGCCGGGTGGTCAGCGCTCACGTGGTCCGCCGCCGGGAGGACCGTTACGGGCCACAGAGAGCCGCAGCCGCCGAACAGCCCAGGCAACCACCTCCGCTCGACACTGCTCATCAACCTATCAAGTCGGCGGCCCTGCACACCGTTCGTGGAACCTCGGCCTGTGGACCCGACCGCAGCCGTCGGCCATCCGGGTGCGACGCTCTCGAACGGGAGCGCGACAGCGACGACCGCCGCGCGGGGCGGTCTCGCGCGAACTACCCGGAGGAGTACGGCTCCCCGCTTGGCATCCCTTGTTCACCGTGGGGCGCGCCGGTGGGGAGTGCGGGAATGCTGACGGTGACGGTCAGGCCACCTCCTGTTCGGGAGAGGACATCGAGGCGGGCTCCGTGGGCTTCGGCGATGTCGGAGACGATGGACAGGCCAAGGCCGAGTCCGTTCGAGCCGGACGTCCGGTCTGGGGCGGCGCGTTGGAACGGCCGGAGCAGTTGACCGACCTGGCCCGGTGGCACCGGCGGTCCCGTGTTGATGACGGTGAGCACCGCCTCGGCACTGCTGGCTTGGAGCTTCACCTCGACGCGGCCGCCCGGGATGTTGTACCGGATGGCGTTGTCGATCAGGTTCGACACCAACCGGTGGAGGAGGCGGGCGTCCCCGGCCACGGTGGTGTCGTCGAGATCGGCGCCGACCGTGATCCCTCCGGCCGCTGCGGACAGTTGGTGAGCGTTCAGAGCGTCGCGCACGAGAGCCTTCAGGTTGACGGGTTCTCGCTGGTCGAGGCCACGTTGGCTACGAGCGAGGGTGAGGAGGGCCTCGATGAGCTCTGCCTGGTCCTTGCCGGCGTCGATGGCTTCCTGACAGGCGGCTCGGAGCGAGTCGAGGGTGATCGCAGGATCGGCGAGGGCTACTTGAAGGAGGGTCTGGTTGAGCATGAGCGGCGTACGGAGCTCGTGCGAGGCGTTGGCGACGAAGCGTCTTTGGGAGTCGAACGCCGCTTCCAGGCGGGCGAGGAGCCCGTCGATGGTGTCGCCGAGGTCCTTGAGCTCGTCGTCTGGGCCGGCGAGCGCGAGACGCTCGTGCAGGTTGCGCTCGGAGATCCGGCGGGTGGTGCTGGTCATGACCCGGAGCGGTCGCAGCACCCGACCGGCGGCGAGCCAACCAAGGAGCACGGATGCGCCGACCATGACGGCGAGGAGGATGGACGACCCGACGATGAACTCGTTCGTGTCGAGGCCTATCGAATGCCCGAAGATCGTGATGTGCACCGTCGCCCCGGATTCAGGGTCCGTGCTGGCCTTGGAAGGCGATGACACGACGTTGGTCGATCCGTGGTGGGTGTGCACGACCTGATGGAGGACTGCCTGATCGGTAGGGCCTCGGACAAGGACGATCAGGAACCACGTGAGGGCGACGAGTGCGACGCTGGAAGGGAGGAAGAGGCCGCAGTAGAGCACCGTCAGGCGAACGCGCACGGTCCGCCGGCGAAGGCGGGGAGCGAAGACCAGGTCGCGGAGGCGTCCGCGCCGAGCCACGGTTCAGCCGGCGATCCGGTAGCCGGCCTTGGCCACAGTCTCGATGATCGGAGGGTCACCGAGCTTCGCCCGCAGCCGGCTGACGGTGGTCCTCACGGCTTGGCTGAACGGGTCGGCCTCCTCGTCCCAGACGTGTTCGAGGATCTCCTCGGCGGACACGACGACGCCGGGCGCGGTGAGAAGCACTTCCAAGACGGCGAACTCCTTGGGGTTGAGCGGCAAGGGACGGCCGGCCCTGGTCGCCACGCGATGCGACGGGTCGAGCTGGAGATCGCCGTGGCTGAGCGTCGGTGGCAGCGAGGCGCCGGGACGTCGGACCACGGCGCGGATGCGGGCCACCAGCTCGGTGAAGTCACAGGGCTTCGGCAGGTAGTCGTCGGCACCGATTCCCAGACCCTCGACGCGGTCTTCCACCGCCCCGGCCGCCGTCAGCATCACCACCCGGCTGGGTGAGCCACCGGCGACGATCATCTTGCAGACGTCGTCCCCGTGCAGGCCGGGGAGGTCCCGGTCCAGCACCACGACGTCGTAGGCGGTGATCGCGAGGCGCTCGACGGCGTCCTTGCCGTCGAAGACGACATCGACAGCCATACCCGCCCGGCGGAGGCCGGTGGCCATGGTCATAGCCAGCTTGGCGTGGTCCTCGACCACGAGCACCCTCATCGTCGCTCCTCCTGCCACTCACCCGCCCAGATGGTGGTCGGCCGAGGGCGGACTGATCCACCAAGGATGACGGATCAGCTGTTGCAAAACCATCACTGCGTTGCAGCCCCGCAACATCGGCGGTCCTACAACGGTGTCCATGAACCTCGCAGCAAACCAACCAAGCGATCAGCGAGCGGCATCGACGCGAAAAGAGGCACGCCGGCTGGGGCCACGCGCCCGCACGTGTCGGGCTGGCCTTGTCATGGTGGTGGTCCTGGCCGTAGGCGGGCTTGCTGCCGCGTGTGGCGGTGGGCCCACTTCCGCGTCCGGGTCATCGGCGGCGGTCGGGGGGAGCACCGACAGCCTGGAGAACAGCATCCTCGCCTACACCGACTGCATGCGCACTCACGGGGAGCCGAACATGCCCGAGCCCACACTCAGTGGAGGCGGCGTGCACCTCCACATGTCGGTCACCCCGGGCGACGGGTTCAACGCGAGCTCCCCGCAGTTCGCCACTGCGAACAATGCGTGCAAGCACCTGTTGCCGAAGAAGGGCGGCGCTCCCGAATCGGGCACGATCACTCCAGCCGATCAGGCTGACTACCTGAAAGCCGCCGCGTGCATGCGGTCGCATGGGATCCTCAACTTTCCCGACCCGACGTTCGAGAACGGCACCGTCTCGTTCAACACCACGACGCCCATCGACACGAGCTCATCCCAGTACAAGAGCGCGTTGGCGACCTGCGAGAAGCTGATCCCATCGGGGCTGCCCTACAGCACTTCGAGCAGCGGTTCGTGAGCTCGATGGCGCAGTCGAACGGTCCCTGGACCCGTAGTGCCGTCAGATTGGTACGAGCCGGTTCCGGGCTGCTGTGAAGAGCGCCGACTCGGCCCGTCCCACGCTCGCGCCGCCCGATGCGCGGCGCCGGCGCTGCAGGACGCGGTGGGCGGTCGCCGTGGCCGCGGTCGCAGTGGTGGGGGCCGGAGGGGCGCTGGTGGCGATCACCGCTCCTTTCGCCACCGGGCGGTCGCATGACCCCGGCGCGGTCGACAAGGCGGATCCGACGGGGCTTGCGACGGTGGCCCGCCAGGATCTGTCGTCCCAGACCCAGGTGTCGGCCACCCTCGGCTACGCCGGCAGCTACAGCGTGGTGAACCAGGCCCAGGGAACGATCACCTCGCTACCGGCCGTCGGCCGTGTGGTGAGCCAGGGCCAGATCCTCTACCGGGTGGACGGCGCGCCGGTGGTCCTCCTCTACGGGACGACCCCCACCTACCGGTCACTCGCGGAGGACATGGTGGGAAGAGACGTCGGGCAGCTCAACGCCGACCTGGTCGCTCTCGGTGACGTGACCAGCACAGAGCTGAGCCCGACCTCGGACGAGTTCACCTACTGGACCGAGGTGGGAGTGGAGAAGCTGCAGGCCGCCCTGGGCGTGACCGAGAACGGCACGCTCGCCCTGGGGCAGGCGGTCTTCGAACCCACCGCGCTCCGGGTCACCTCCGTCTCGGCCATTCTGGGGACCGCCGCCCAGCCGGGCCAGTCCCTCGTCTCTGCCACCTCGACGACGCGTCAGGTGTCGATCGCCCTGGACGCGGACCAGCAGTCCGAGGTCGCCGTCGGGGACAAGGTGACCATCACCCTGCCCGACAACGAGATCACGCCCGGGGTGGTCGCGTCGGTGGGGACCGTGGCCGCGACGGGACAGAACGGCGGCTCACCGACGATCACGGTCCTCGTGAACCCGACGGACCCGGCCGCGACCGGCGACTGGGACCAGGCTCCGGTGAACGTGACGATCACGACCGGCAGCGTCACCGACGCCTTGGTCGTGCCCGTCGACGCGCTGCTGGCCCGATCGAACGGCGGGTACGCCGTTGAGGTGGCGGGCGCAGCTGGCGTCCACCACATGGTGCCGGTCTCCCTGGGGCTCTTCGACGATGCCGACGGCCTGGTCCAGGTCACCCGGACCACCCTGGCGGCCGGCCAGCAGATCGTCGTGCCCGAGCTGTGACCATCGGGGCCACCAGATCGGCCCGGAGCTTCGGCGCGCCCCTCTTCGTCCCCGGAAGCGACGGCGGGCCGGTCCTCGAGGTCGACCAGGTGACCAAGGTGTACCGGAGCGAGCCGCCGGTCACCGCCCTCGTGGACGTCTCCTTCACCGTCTCCCACGGCGAGCTCGTGGGAATCGTCGGGCCATCGGGGTCGGGCAAGACCACCCTCCTGCACCTGATGGGAACCTTGGACCGGCCCAGCTCGGGACACGTCCGGATCACCGGGTCGGATGTCGCCCGACTGTCGGACCGGGAGCTGGCTGCGCTCCGGGCCACCCGGATCGGGTTCGTGTTCCAGCAGTTCTTCTTGGCCGAGCACGAGAGTGCGCTCGACAACGTGGCCGACGGCCTCCTCTACGCCGGCGCCCCCCGAGCCGAACGGCGCGCCCGGGCCCTCGACGCCCTCGCGCTCGTCGGCCTGGACTCGAGACCGCATGCCCGCCCCACCCAGCTGTCGGGCGGGCAGCGTCAGCGGGTCGCCATCGCCCGAGCCCTGGTGGGCCGGCCCGCCATCGTGCTGGCCGACGAACCCACCGGCAACCTCGACCAGGCGACCGGGCAGGCAATTTTGGGACTGTTCGAAGAGCTCCACGGCCTGGGGGTGACCACCGTGGTGATCACCCACGACCGCGAGGTCGCGGCGCGCATGGGCCGGCGTATCGAGATGCTCGACGGTCGCATCGTCTTCGACAGCGCGTCGCAGCTCCCGTCGCGACCGGCGGCTCGTTCCCTCGAGGACACGGTGGGCTCCCGGCCGTGACCACCGCGGGAAACCTCGCCGTGCGAAAGCTGCGACCAGCGGATCTCGGTCGTCTTTCCACGGTCGGGCTGCGCACCCGCAAGCTGCGAGCCGGGTTGTCCGCGCTGGGGATCGCCATCGGCGTCGCGGCCATCGTCGCCGTCCTGGGGCTCTCGTCCTCTGCGTCTGCCGGACTCTTGCACGAGATCTCGACCCTCGGCACCAACCTGCTCGTGGTGGAGAACGGCCAGACCCTCACAGGCCTCCCCGTCGAGCTTCCCGAGGCCGCTCCGGCCATGATCGGCCGCATCGACGGGGTCAGCGACGTCGAAGAGACCGGCACGATCACCGGGGACGTCTTCCGCAGCCCGCTCATCCCCTCCATCGACACCAACGCCCTCTCCCTCGCCGCCGCCAGCCTCGGCCTCCTCCACGCCGTGGGCACGACGATGGCGGTGGGCAGCTACCTCAACGCGGCCACGGCCCGAGAACCGGTCGCCGTGCTCGGCGCCGCGGCCGCCCAACGGCTCGGCATCGACCGTGTCTATGCCGGTGAGCGGATCTGGGCCGCCGACATGTGGCTGTACGTCGCCGGCATCTTGAACCCCGCCGTGCTCGCCCCCGACATCGACTCGTCTGTCCTGGTTGGCTTCCCCACCGCCGAGCACTACCTCGGGTTCGACGGGCACCCCTCGACCGTCTACGTACGGGCGCAGACAAGCCGGGTCGACCAGGTCGACGGGCTCCTCGCCGCCACCGCCGACCCCGAGAACCCGAGCGAAGTGGACGTGTCCCAACCGTCGGCCGCGCTCGTCGCCCAAGCCGACGCTCGAGGGGCCTTCGACGGCCTCTTCTTGGGTTTGGGCGCGGTCGCCCTCCTCGTGGGGGCGGTCGGGGTGGCGAACATCATGATCATCTCCGTCCTCGAACGCCGTTCCGAGATCGGGCTCCGGCGGGCCCTCGGAGCCACGAGGGGCCACATCCGCATGCAGTTCCTGGCCGAAGCGGTCCTGCTCGCGCTCGTCGGCGGAGGGGCCGGAGTCGGAGCAGGCGCCCTCTTGACCGCCCTCTACGCATCTGCCAAGCACGAGCTCGTGGTCATCCCAGCGCTCGCCTGGGGCGGGGGCATCGGCGCCGCGATCCTCATCGGCGCCGTCGCCGGCCTGTGGCCGGCCCTGCGCGCCGCCCGGATGTCCCCTACCCAAGCGCTGTGGAGCATGTGAAGCGGTCTCGCCCCGACGAGGTCGGAGATCCGGGTGAGCGACGCCGTCGGGGAACGGAGATCGTCCGCTGGCGTCTGGTCGATCATGCCTGGTCGTGGAGAGTGACGTGGTAGCCGTCGGGGTCGGCGAAGGTGAACGTCCGACCAAAAGGGCCGTCGATCGGCGCGGAGACGATGGTGTGACCGGCGGCGCCGAGGGCGTCGTGAACGGCCTGGACATCTGTGGCGTGGAGCCAGATCGCGACGCCGACGCCGGGCTGCGCAACGGATGCAAGGTCGGTGCCGGGAACGACGTCGCGCAGTGCGAACGCGATCGGCTTCGTCTCGAAGACCACAGCGTGGGGAGGTCCGGCCTGCGAACGGACAAGGCCGAGGTACTGCTCGTAGAACACCTGGGAAGCGCCCAGGTCGCGCGCTTGGAGGGAGATGAAGTCGGGGCCGGTGGCGGGCATGGTGCAGCTCCTTTCGATATGTCAGTTATCTGACACAGACACGGTATGTCAGAATGCTGACATGAGTCAAGACGGTGTCGGCGTCGACCTGGAGACGTCACTCGGCTACCTGCTGAAACAGGCGTCCACCGCCCTTCGCGTCGCCATGGAGGAGGTGCTTCGGCCGCTCGGGATGAGCGTGACGCACTACGCGTGCCTCGAGCTTCTGGCTCAACGGCCGGGCTTGTCGAACTCCGAGCTCGCGCGAGGCGCGTTCGTGACGCGGCAAACGATGAACGTGCTGCTCCAGGCCCTGGAGCGAGTGGGCCACGTGACCAGGCCTGCGGAGGCACCCGTCGGGAAGGTTCTTCCCACGCGGCTCACGCCTCGCGGCCGGCGGAGCCTCGAGAAGGCGACCGTAGCGGTCCGGTCCGTCGAGGTACGGATGCTGGCCGGCATGACCGAAGCAGAGCAGTCAGACGCGTTCCGGCTCCTGCAGAGCATGATCCATTCCCTGCGGGATGGCAACGACGGTGCGCGGGTCGTTGCCCGGCACACGTCTCGGCGCGCCCGGACGGGCGTGCAGCGAGCGTGAAGCGCGCGGTGGTGCCGAGACCGTCCCGTGAGCACCTCTGCGCCGACCCACGAGCAGCCGGTCGCTGTTGCGAGCAGCTCGCTGG
>JASHYA010000087.1 GCA_030043315.1 Acidimicrobiales bacterium | reverse complement strand
GGGTGAGACCGTCGGCATCCTCGGGCGCAACGGGTCCGGGAAGTCCACGCTGCTCAAGTGCATCTGCGGCGTCCTGCGGCCGACCTCCGGGCAGGTCGTCGTGCGCGGGAAGCTCGCCGGCCTGCTCGAGCTCGGGGCGGGGTTCCAGCAGGACCTGAGTGGCCGCGAGAACGTCTACCTGAACGGCTCCATGCTCGGGTTCTCCAAGCGGGAAGTCGACCGCCTGTTCGACGACATCGTGGAGTTCGCCGAGCTCGAGCAGTTCATCGACAACCAGGTGAAGTACTACTCGTCGGGGATGTACGTCCGTCTCGGCTTCGCCGTCGCAGTGAACGTCGACCCCGACGTCCTCGTGATCGACGAGGTGCTCGCGGTCGGGGACGAGCGATTCCAGCGCAAGTGCATGGAGCGCGTGAAGCAGTTCCAGCGCGAGGGCCGCACCATCCTGTTCGTCAGCCACGCGCCCGATCTCGTGCGCTCGATCTGCGATCGAGCCGTGGTGCTCGCGGACGGTGAGTTGGTGGGGATGGGCGCGCCTGGAGAGGCGGTGCGGATCTTCCGCGAGCGGCTGCTCGCAGCGGGAGACGCGCTCGGTGCGTCGGAGGCGGCCGCAGTGCTCGACGCCCCGGCAGACGCCCCGGCAGACGGGCTGTCGTACGAGCCCCTGGCGTTCACAGACCCGCTCGCGGCCGACGCGGACCCGAGCGGGAACTCGAGCACGAAAGCGCACGCGCGCGCGAGCGGGGAGGCGAACGGCGTCTCCTCCCTCCGCAAGCTGCCCAAGGAGAGCCGTCCCATCCGGTTCACCGAGGTCACCCCCGTCCTGCCGCCGGGGAGCACGCGCCGGTACCTGCTTCCCGGCGACCCGGTCACGATCAGGGCCGGCTTCGAGTCGGCCCGGGCGGTCACCGGGGTCGTCTTCCAGATCGAGGTCCACGGCGAGGACGGATCGGGCCTCTTCCGCACCGACAGCGAGATCCTCGGCCTGACCTGCGACGTCGCGGCCGGTTGCGGCACGTTCGAGTTCCGCGTCGACTCCCTGCCGTTGCTCGACGGCGAGTACGCCGTGAGCGTCGGGGTGCAGACGGCGCGAGGGCTGAGCGACTGGCGGGAGAAGGCGTGCACCGTCGAGGTGATGAATCCGGGCCGCTCCACCGGCTTCGTCGCGCTCCCGGTCCAGGCGGCGCTCGTCGCAAACGGCGTCCAGACAGGCGAGACAGGCCAGACAGGCCAGGAAAGCCGGGCTGGCGGCTCGGTCGCCTCGTGACCGCGAAGGGGCCTGACCGGGTCCCCGTCGCGGACGACGGCCCCGTCGCGGACGACTACCTGCGGCAGGTGATGGCCGAGATCGACGACGAGGTCCGCCGCCACCGCGGCGAGATCCCCGTCCAGCTCGAGCGCGACCTCGACGAGATGTTCCTCGAGCACGCCCCGGTCGCCGCCCGCGGCGGCGACCTGAAGGACGCCCTGGCCCTCGTCGACCAGGCGGCGTTCATCGACCCCGTCGTGCCCGTCGCGTCGCAGCGGCCGGCCGGGGAAGCGATCAAGAAGGGCCTGCGATCGCTGAACCTCTGGTACATGGGGTGGGTCACCCACCAGGTCAGCAAGTTCGGCGGGGCAGTGAGCCGGGCGCTCCACGCCGTCGAGGCGCAGCTCGCCGACCTCCAGGACCGGGTGGCGCCCGCGACTCCGACGCGCGTCGTCGGCGACGGGCCTGCGGACGCGTGGTGGGCGACGCGTGCCGCCGACGCGCTCCGCGGCGCCCGCGGGAGGGTCCTGCACACGGCGTGCGGCGACGGGTGGCTCGTCGACCGCCTCGGCGCCGCCGGCGTGGATGCGTACGGCGTCGACCCGCGTCCGGGGATGGTCGACGACGCGGAGCTCCACGGCGCCGACCTCCGTCAGGAGGAACCGCTGGAGCACCTCCGGGCGGTGGGGCGCGCGTCGCTCGGTGGGGTCGTGGTCTCCGGGATCGTGGAAGCGATGGAGCCCGCGCGTCGCGACCAGCTCGTCCGCACGCTCCTCGACCGGATCGGCCCGCACGGCGTGCTCGTCGTCCATTCGCTGTCGCCCGCCGCGTGGTCGGCGGAGGACGCACCCGTGGAGGCGGATCTCTCCCCGGGGAGGCCGCTCCGTCCGCGCACCTGGGCGTATCTCCTCGCCACACTCGCCACATGGGAGGTCGAGGTCTCCGAAGGGCCGGGCGGCGCGGACTACGTCGTCGTCGCACGACGCTGAGCGGCCGACGTGCGCGTCGCGTTCGTCACGCCCCGCTACGGGCGACAGGTCGTCGGCGGCGCCGAGTCGGCCGCGCGCCAGCTGGCCGAGCACCTGGTGGCCTCCACGGGATGGTCTGCCGAGGTCTTCACCTCGACGGCGCTCGACCACATCACCTGGCGCAACGAGCTCCAGCCCGGCGACCAGACAATCGACGGCGTGCTCGTCCACCGCTTCGGCTCGGAGTCGGGACGGGGGTCCAGGTTCTACGAGCTCGACGGACGGCTCCGCCTCGCGCCTGCGCACGCGACGCGTGAGCAGGCCGAGGACTGGGTCGACCTGAACGGACCGGTGACGCCTCGGCTGGTCGACGCGCTGTGCGCGAGCGCCGCCGACGTCGCGGTCTTCTACCCGTACCTGTACTACCCGACCGTGCGCGCGATCGGCCGCGTCCCGATGCCGGCGGTCCTCCACCCGGCAGCGCACGACGAGCCCGCGCTCTACCTCCCGGTCTTCGCCGACACGTTCGCGAGCGCCGACGCGCTCGTCTTCCAGACGATGGCCGAGCGGCAGCTCGTCCAGCGCCACTACCCGGTCGCGGCCCTGCCGCAGATCCTCCTGGGTCTCGGGACGGAGCCGCCGACCCCGCGTCGGCGCCCGGGCCGAGAGGTGCTCGGCCTCGCCGATCGGCCCTACATCGTGAGCGTCGGACGTGTCGACGAGCACAAGGGGTCCAAGATGCTCGCGGCGTACTTCGCCGAGTACAAGGCGCGGCGCCCGGGACCGCTCGCCCTCGCCCTCGTGGGCCCCGTGGCCTACCGGCCGCCCGAACATCCCGACGTCGTCCTCACCGGCCTGGTGAGCGACCAGGACAAGTGCGACGTGCTGCGCGACGCGCTCGCGTTCGTCTCGCCCTCGGCACTGGAGGCCTTCTCGCTGGTCCTCGCCGAGGCGTGGACCCTGGAGCTCCCGGTGGTGGTCAACGCGCGCTGCGGCCCCACCTGCGAGCACTGCGTCCGCTCGGGCGGCGGGCTGTGGTTCGGCTCGTACCGCGAGTTCGAGGCCGTCCTCGACCGCCTCCTCGCCGACCCTGCGCTCCGTAGGGACCTCGGGGCGCGCGGACGGCGCTACGTGGAGCGTCACTACCGGTGGCCGGTGCTGATCGAGCGGTACGCACGGTTCCTCGAGGAGGTCGCCGCGCGCGGCAAGCTCCCCACCGAAGCCGTCGCCGCGTAGCGCCGCAGAGCGCCGCCTACGCTGGTCGCCAATGGGCGCGCCCTACGGCATGGTGCTCACCGGCGGCTCGTCTTCGAGGATGGGCAGGGACAAGGCCACCCTCGAGGTGGCGGGGGTTCCGCTCGCCCGGCGCGCCGCCGAGGCCCTCGCGGCCGCCACCTCGCTCGCGGTCGAGGTGGGTCCCGGGACGACCGGCCTCCCGAGCGTCACCGAGGAGCCGCCGGGCTCTGGTCCGCTCGCCGCGGTCGTCGCCGGCTGGGCCGAGCTCGTCCGCCGCACCGGGGAGAAGCAGCCGGCGGTCGTGCTCGCCTGCGACCTGCCCGCCGTGACCCCGGGGCTGGTGGCCTGGCTCGCCGGGAGGCCCGGCGACGCGAGCGTCGTGCCGGTGGTCGGCGGCCTTCCCCAGCCGCTGTGCGCGCGCTGGGCGGTCTCCGACCTCGAGCGGGCAGGCGCCCAACTCGCCGCCGGCGAGAGGTCCTTGCGGCGGGTCTTCGGACCCGGGACGGAGTTCGTCGGAGAGCACGATGTCGCGCGGGCGGTCGGGCGGCGGCTCACCGAGGACGTCGACACGCCCGAGGACCTCGCGCGCCTCGCGCTCGCGCCACCGGTCGACGACGAGAGCTGGATCGGTCTCGCCAGGACGACGTTGCCGGCCGAAGCCGCCGTGGCGTGGGCGACCGTGCCACGCTGCGGGGCGGTCGTCGCCTTCGCCGGCACGGTGCGTGATCACGCGGACGGCAGGGAAGGAGTGGAGCAGCTCGTCTACGAGGCGTACGAGACGCCCGCGCTCGCGCGCATGGCTGCGGTCGTCAGCGACGCACGGGCACGATGGCCGTCGATCGCGCGCGTGGCGGTGCTCCACCGGCTCGGGCCGCTCGCAGTGGGCGAGACGGCGGTGGTCGTGGTCGTCTCCGCCCCGCACCGTCACGA
>JASHYA010000086.1 GCA_030043315.1 Acidimicrobiales bacterium | reverse complement strand
GCTTCGACGACCTTGCCGGAGAGGTGCGGTTCCTACGCGAATGGCAGCGGCGGCTCGCGGACGGACGTTGGATCGGCGTCGCGTGGCCCGTCGAGTACGGCGGCCGGGGACTCGGTCCCACGGAGCATTTCATCACCCAGGTGGAGCTGGCCCGGGCCCGGGCGCCTGAGCTGATCGGCCACATCGGTATCAACTTGGCGGCTCCGACGCTGCTGGTGCACGGCACCGAGGCGCAGAAGGCCCGATGGCTCCACCGTATCCTCACCGCCGAGGACCACTGGTGCCAGCTCTTCAGCGAGCCGGGTGCGGGCAGCGACCTCGGCGCAGTCAGCACGAGGGCGGCCAGGGCAGACGGCGGCTACGTGCTGAACGGCGAGAAGGTGTGGACTTCCTATGCGCAATTCGCCGACTGGGGGGTGTGCCTCGCCAGAACCGGGGGACCCGGCCACGGGGGCATCTCGTATTTCGCGGTCGACATGCACGCGCCCGGGGTGGAGGTCCGTCCTCTTCGCCAGATGACCGGCGACTCGGAGTTCAACGAGGTGCTCTTGCGCGACGTCCGGGTGCCCGCCGACTGCCTGATCGGAGAGGAAGGACGCGGGTGGGCGGTTGCGGCGTCCACCTTGTCCCACGAGCGCGGCACCAGCCCGCGCCAGCTCGTCGTCCACCTCCAGCTCGTGGAGGAGCTCCTCCGGCTCGGGCTCGCCAACGGGGCCTTCACACACTGGCGGACCAGCCGGGGCCTGGCACGGGCCTACGCCGAGGTGAAGTTGTTCGAGCTGCACAACTGGCGGACCTTGTCGAAGCTCGAGCGGGGCGAGGAGCCGGGGCCCGAGGGCAGCTCCCTCAAGCTGTACTGGAGCGAGATGTCCAAGCGTCTGCACGCGCTTGCGATGCAGGTCCTCGGCGATGCGGCGCCGCTGTGGCGCGGCTCGGGGCACAATCCTGGAGACGGCGCCTGGCAGCGGAGCTGGCTGTACTACCAGGCGTCGTCGATCTTCGCCGGGACCAACGAGATACAGCGCAACGTCATCGGCGAGCGAGTGCTCGGGCTCCCGCGGGAGCCGAGCGCGCGTGACAGCCGGAGGGTCACGAGCTGAGAGGCCAGGAGGACGAGGGTGATGGGAGATGCAAGCGGAGACGGCGTCGTGCTCTACGAGGTGAACGGGGCCGTGGCCACGATCACGATGAACCGGCCCGAGGTGGCCAACGCGCAGAACACGGCGCTCATCGACGAGCTCGACACGGCGTTCGACCGCGCGGACGAGGACGACGCCGTCCGGGTCGTGATCCTCGCCGGCGCGGGGCGCCACTTCTCGTCTGGCCACGACCTGAAGGCGCTCGTCGGCGAGGCCGAGATCGACCACTGGCGCGCGATGCGGGCGACGCCCGAGGGAAAGTTCCGTCACGAGCGCGTCATGTACTTCGATCGCTGCCGCAAGATCTACAACTTCCGGAAGCCGACGATCGCCGCGGTCCAGGGGAGCTGCGTCGCCGCGGGCCTGATGTTGGCCTGCATGTGCGACCTGATCGTCGCAGCCGACGACGCCCGGTTCTCGAATCCGGTGCTGAAGATGACCGGTGCCGGGGTGGAGCTGCTCGTCGAGCCCTGGGAGCTCGGGATCCGGAAGGCGAAGGAGTTCCTCTGGACCGGCGAGACGATCGACGCCAACGAGGCGTGGCGACTCGGGCTCGTGAACCGTGTGGTGCCCCGTGACGAGTTGATGACCCGCACGGCCGAGCTGGCAGACCGAGTGGCACTCGTGCCTCCGACCACCGCACAGGTGGTCAAGGACTCCCTCAACCATACCGCCGAGCTCATGGGAAAGCAGGCGTCGTGGCAGTACCACTTCATGGCGCACCACTGGATGCACAACACCGACACCGCCCTGAAGGCGCTCGCCGCACGCCAACAGGCCGGCTCGATGCGCGAGGTGTTCGCCCAGCGCGACCGGGGCGACGTCCCGGCGGGAACCTAGGTGTCGCTCCCGCTGGAGGGGATCCGGGTGCTCGACGTGGGTACCCGCATCTCGGCTCCCTTCTGCGCAGGCCTCCTCGGGGAGCTGGGTGCAGAGGTGATCAAGGTCGAGCTGCCCGGTGAGGGGGACTTCATGCGTGCCATCGGGCCCTTCGCGTCGGCGTCCGACGCGTGGCAAGAGGGCGACGGGTCGGACGCGTCGCAACCAACAGGGACCGAGAAGGGACCGGCGTACTCGCTGTGGTGGGCCGTCGAAGGGCGCGGGCGCAAGGGGGTCACCTGCGACCTGCGCAGACCGGAGGGGCAGTCGATCTTCCGGCAACTGGCGGAACGCTCCGACGTGGTCTGCGAGAACTTCCGGCCCGGCACGATGGAGCGATGGGGACTGGGCCCCGACGATCTCCCGGACCATCTCGTGTACGTCCGGATCAGCGTCTTCGGTCAGACGGGCCCCTACGCGTCGAGACCCGGGCTCGACCGGCTGGGCATCGCGTTCGGGGGCCTCCTCTACCTAACCGGGTACCCGGACCGGCCGCCGGTCCGGCCGGGGGTGACGGTGGCGGACTACCTGACCGGCGTGTTCGCGGCGGCCTCGGCGCTCGCCTCCTTGTACGAGCGAGATCGGCGGGTCGAGGGGCCGCCGGACGGCGCGTGCGAGGAGACATCTCGGGCCGAGGATCGCCCGGCCAGTCCTGGGCGCCGAGGCCGAGTGGTCGATGCGCCCCTGTACGCCGCGATCCTGCGGATCCTCGAGTGGACCCTGGCCGCCCACGACCGGCTGGGCCTTGTGCGGGAGCGCACCGGGAACCGTCTCGAGCATGCCGCCCCACTCGACAACTATCCGACTTCGGACGGCCGCACCATCTGCATCCTCGGCGGGTCGGACGCCAACTTCGCGCGGTTGTGCCGAGCGATGGGTCGCACAGAGCTGCTCGACGACCCGCGCTTTGCCACCGTCGCCGACCGTGCCGCGCACGGCGCAGAGATCAACGAGATCGTCGCGAGGTGGACGGGGTCGCTTACCGCTGCCGAGTTGGACGAGAGGTGCGTCGCTGCAGGGGTTCCCGTCGGAACCGTCTACAGCGCAGCGGACATCTTTGCCGACCCCCACATGGCCGCACGCGAGGACCTCGTCACCGTCGACGACCCGGTGATCGGTCCGGTCCGCCAGCAAGCGCCCTTTCCACGCTTCGCAGGCGACACCCCGCACGTTCCGAGCGGCGCGCCGCTCCTTGGTCAGCACAATGACGAGATCTGGCGCGGAGTCGTCGGGCTGACTGAAGACGAGCTGGCGTCGCTGCGCGCGTCGGGAGTGGTCTGAAAGACTTCGACTTCGTGACTGCTGCGCAGACACCCTTCGAGATGGCGTCTCCCACGTCCCGGGGCGACGGCAACCTGCCACTCACAGGCGTCACGGTCGTCTCTTTCGAACAGGCGGTCGCGCTGCCGTTTTGCAGCCGGATGCTTGCCGACATGGGCGCACGAGTGGTGAAGGTCGAGTCGCGTGGGGCCGGTGACTTCACGCGTCACTACGACGGCGTCGTGAAGGGCATGGCGGCTCACTTCGTCTGGCTCAACCGGAACAAGGAATCCCTGACCCTG
>JASHYA010000085.1 GCA_030043315.1 Acidimicrobiales bacterium | reverse complement strand
GTCGAGGCGGGGGAGCAACAGCTGTGGGAGCGGCAGCTCGCGGCCGAGCCGATCGGTCTGCTCCTCGACGAGGCGGAGCCGCCGCAGGCGGAAGGTGCGCGCGGCCTCCAGGGCCTCGATCGCCGACACCCCGAGCGCGATGCCCGCCTCACGTGCGGCGTCGGCCGTCGGGACCTCGAGCTCGGAAGGTCCCTTCTCGAAGCAGTTCACGACGATGGGACCGAGGTGGATCCCCACCCGCTCGGCCAGGACCTGCGCGGATTCGACGGTCTCGCTCACCGGCATCTCCTCGGGGAGGGTGACCGGGAGGACCCGGCAGCGTGCGGGGTCGCGCAGGAGCGCGACGACGTCGGACGCCTGCTGGCGCACGGGGCCGCCGCGCGCGGCGTCGAGGAGGCCGCTCGCCGAGGTGAGAAAGGTCATCGCGTGGCCGGTCGCAGGTGCGTCGAGGACCACCATGTCGGCGACCCCCGCCCGCTCGAGCTGCTTCACCTTGCCGAGCACGAGGACGTCGCGGATTCCCGGGATCGCCGTCGCCACTACGTCGACCACGCCGGTCGAGACGAGACGCTTCGACACGCGCCGCAGGCCGTGGTCCGCGAGGTACTCGAGAAGGGCGTCATCGGGCGTGAGCCTCCTCGCCCACACCGCCCCGGCGGGGGGCTTGCCCAGGGTCTCGGGGTCGTCGGGCCCGCGGCCACGCAGCGCCACCGGCTCGTACCCGACGGACCCCTTGCGACCGAAGGTGGCGCCCAGGCCGTGCTTGCCCTCCAGCTCGACGACAAGGACCGAAAGCCCGGCAGAGGCGGCCGTTGCGGCGAGGGTCGCGGTGACCGTGGTCTTGCCGACGCCGCCCTTGCCGGCGACCACCCATACCCGGCTCTGGCCGCACCATGCAGCGACGTCCATCCCGGGCGAGCGTAGTTCCGCGGAGCGGCACATCAGGTGATCCGGGCAGAAAGTTCCTGGTCAGCGCCCTTGTTCAAGGTTGCAGCGCGACGGTACTCTTGGCAACGCACGTGAAGGGGGGCAGCGCCGTGGCGATGCGGAGCGCAGCAGGAGAGGCGTGGCAGGCCAAAGCGGCCTGCCGAGGGCCCCAGTCGACCGCGTTCTTTCCGCCGGCCTACGCCGAGCGAAAGGACGAGCGGCTCGAGCGTGAGACCCGGGCGAAGAGCATCTGCGCGGGGTGCATCGTGCGCGAGGAGTGCCTCGATTACGCGATCAGGATCCGGGAGCCGCACGGCATCTGGGGCGGGTTGAACGAGGTGGAGCGCAAGCAGCTCCTGGACCGCCGCGTCGGCTGACGGCACGCCGGATCGGTCCCCGGTCCTCGGGTTCAGGAGCTGAGGCCGAGCGCGGTCGCGGCCTTGGTCACTCCGGAGCTCGTGCACACCCGTGCCGGAAGCTCGCCGTCGGCCCGGCAGATGAGCGCCGACAGGTAGTTCGCGGACGCCACGATCGCCTGGGTCGCGGGATCCTTCGGGTCGGTCAGCCCGGTGGCGATCTCGTTCACGTTCAGCTCCTGGAGAACGGAGGGCGAGAACTCGCCGCCAGCGACGACCGCCTCGTTCGCCACGTCGACGAACGGGACGATGCCGCCGGGGGAGCCGGGTGTCGGCCGGTCGTACTTGGCGAGCAACACCTTTTCTTCCCGGGTGAGGGGCTCGAGGACGGCGTACGCGGTGCCCGCGCCGTTCTTCTGGTCGCCGTAATGCTCGACCAGCATGGCGGTGAGGTACTTCGACCGGTAGTGGGTGTCGTCGAAGGTGAACGTCGGCGTGCTCGGGAATGCCTCGTTGGACCCGGACTGCGTCGCGTAGAGCGTGTCGCCGAACGAGCCGAAGCGGGACAGCGAGGCAACCACCGCCCATCGTTCGGCTGCGCAGTACGGGCAGAACTCGTTGCCGACGAAGACGAGCTCCGGCTTGCCTCCCGAGGTGAGCCGCGGTTGGCCGTGGAGAAGGGTGGGCGGTGTCAGCGTCGCGTCCGACGATGTCACCCCCACCGCGTCGTAGACGGACTCGGGGATCGACGTGACGGCCTTCACGACCGCCGGAGCGGCCTGCGTGGGGACGACTGCGGCTGACGGTGTGGGAGGAGCCGGGGAGCCCGTGACCTTGATCACCACCAGCACGATCACGATGACGAGCACGAGCGCCACGGTCCCCCAGGTGAGGAGGGACGTTGCGGGCCGGCGCGCGGCGGCGCCGGGGTCCGGTGACGGCCCGTACGGGCCGGAGTCCGGCGACGGGTGGCCGATCGGCGATGGCGTGCCGCCCGCGGCCTGTTCAGGACCAGGACCTGCGGCTGGCTCTGCGTCCGCGGACCCCCCGGTGGTCATCTGCGGCGGAACACCCGGCGCGCGCCGGTCAGCGTGTCCAACCGTGCGACGGCTGTGTCGCGGACGCACCCCATCCGAGCATCTGGGGGACGGTGGCCACCATCAGCACGAAGAGGAGGAAGGTGATCGCGTGAACCGAGGTGCACCACAGACAGATGTTCCCGATGATCAACAGCTCCGCCGATACGAGGTACAGCACGAAGCACATGCCCACGACGGTCATCGCGAGCCGCAACGCGTGGATGCGCCGATCGGTCGAGCGCCATGCGACAGGCAGGTTCACCGCGATCATCGCCACGTAGAAGAGGAGGCCCCACAGGGCGACGGGCACGCCGAGGAAGATGGACTGCGCGCTCGTCGTGACCTTCTCGCAGTTCACGATCCCACTGCCCGAACAGGCGAGCGGGGTGTGCGAATAGTGCGCAACGGTCAGGTACGTCGACACGCCGAGCCCGCCGATCGTGAGCACGAGCGCAACGATGGGCCGCCAGCGCGCGGGCTCGACCACCTCCAGCGCGTCGGGTGGGGGTTTGCGCAGGTAGGCGGTCGCTCGCGAGAAGAGCCCCGGCGATGCCTCCTGGCGCGCCTTGGCGGCCTGGGACTGCAGCTCGGCACGTTCGCGCCGCGTGGTGCGTTCGCGTCGCGCGGTGTCCATGGGCGGTCTCGGTCTCGTGCGCGCGCCGCTCATGACCGGCTCAGACCTTGATCTTGAGGGCCTTCGCCGCGGCCTGCACGCCCGAGCTGCTGCACACCGAGCCGGGCTTGCCGCCGTCGATGTAGCAGACGGCCGCCGACATGTAGTTGGAGGCGCCGATGATGAGCTTCGTGACGGCGTTGCTCGGGTCCTTCAAGCCGGCGGCGATTGTTGTTCGTGAGAGTGTCTGCAGTGGGTCCGGGCTGTAGCTCGCTCCGGAGAAGACGACCTTGTTCCCCCAGTCCGAGAACGGGATTGTGCCCGACGATGTGGACGAGGAGCCGCTGTCGAACTTCTTGATGAGGTCGACCTCCTGCTTCGTCGGGGTGTTGATCACCGAGTGCACGCCTGTCGCGTTGTCCTGGCCGTACAGCTCGAGGAGCCTGGCGGTGATGTACGGGCTCGTGTACTTCGCTGTGTTGAACGTGAAGGTCTGGGTCCTCGGGAAGACGTCGACCGGGGAGGATTGCATGGTCTTCAGCCCGGTGAAGGTCCCGAAGCGCGCCAGGGACGTGATGATCGCCCACCGCTCCGCCGCGCAGTACGGGCAGAACTCGCCGAAGAGACCGAAGACGGCGGGCTTCCCGTCGATCATGAGCGTCTTCTGCGCGGATTCCACCGTGGGAGCATCGATGGCCCCCGCGATGCCGGTGCCGACGGTGTTGTACGTCGAGGTGGGCACGCTGGTGAGGTCGTGCAGCACCGTCGCGGAGACCGGTTTCGGTGTGTAGTGGACGCCCTTGGTTGTCTTGGAAGACGTCTGGCTCACCACCACGATCACGACGACGATCACGATCACCAGGCCGATCGCGCCCCACATGAACAGTCTCGTGCGGGAGCGGCCCCGACGCCCTTGCCCGCGCGCCGGCGGGCGACGCGCCCCTGGTCGCCCCGCTGCCGGTCGCCCCGCCTGACGCGGTGCGGGGCCGCGCCCGGCCTGCGGACGCTGGCCCTGCCCACCTTGGCCCTGCCCTCTTTGCCCCTGGCCCTTCTGGCCCTGCCCACCTTGGCCCTGGCCCGGTCGGCGCTGCTGACCCTGTGGGCGGCCCCCCCGGCCCACGGTCCTCGCGGCTTCCTTGCCGCTCACCGACCGGCTCAGCTGTCGGCTGCGCTCCTTGTCCGCGGCGCTGCGCTCCTTGTCGGCGCCGTTACGTTCGGGGCTGTCGTTGGCACTGTCCGCCATTGCGCTGGGGTTCCTTCATCGAGTGCTGCCGGGGGGTCGCGCCGGATGGACCGGGCGATCGGAATCGCCCCCCACCGGGCGCCGTGCACGGGAAACCGTGCCTCGTCCAGCGTAGACCAGGCCCGGGCCAGGGCGGGTTCGGGGGTGGGCGCGCGTCGACGTCGTGGCGGTGCGCCTCGGATGGCCCAGTGGTGGCGCCGGTATCCTCGGCCGACGTGGCCGAGCAGGGCGGCGAGCGAGGGGCCGGGCAGGGCGCCATGGGCCAGGGGCGACGCCCCGAGCCGGTCGCACCGAGGCCTGCTGCCACCGTCATGATCGTGCGGGACGGCCCGCACACGAGCGCTCCGCTCGAGGTGCTGCTGCTGCGGCGCAACCCCCACGCCGACTTCGTCGGTGGCGCGCACGTCTTCCCTGGGGGAGCCGTCGACCCTGACGACGGCGGACTGAGGGCCGAACGCCTCTCTCACGGGTTCACCGACGAGGTCGCGAGTGGGACCCTCGGCCTCGGATCGGGCGGCCTCGCCTACTGGGTCGCGGCCGTGCGGGAGTGCTTCGAGGAGGCGGGGCTGCTGCTCGCGCGCCACGCCGACGGCGAGGCGGTCTCGTTCTCGGATCCTCTCGTCGCCAGACGTTTCGCAAGCCACCGTGCCGCCCTCAACGCGCGGGAGCACTCCTTCCTCGACGTCGTCGAGTCGGAGAGGCTGTCGCTCTCCGTCGACGCGCTGCACTACTTCGCGCACTGGATCACTCCCGATGGCTCGCCCCGCCGCTACGACACCCGGTTCTTCGTGGCCGCAGCCCCCGAGGGCCAGACACCCGCACCTGATGCGGTCGAGACGATCTCGGACGTGTGGGTGCGCCCTACCGACGCGCTGGAACGCCATCGAGCGGGGGAGATGGAGCTGATCCTCCCGACCATCAGCAACCTCCAGGCGATCGGCCGCTTCGCGACGGCGCCCCAGTTGCTCGCTGCCGCGCGGGCCGCGCGCCGGGTCCCGACGGTGCTGCCGCGGGTGGTCCGGGACGAAGGCGGCGGGGTACGTCTGCTACTCCCGGGTGACCCCGGCTACGACGACCCCGCAGGCGCGGAAGACCCGGCCAAGCTCGAGAGCGACTTCGACGCGGCCGCGCGGCTCGCGTCCCGGGCAGTGAACACACCCGGCGCCGCCGCCGGGGAGCGCTGCGGTGGGTGACACCACGGCAGCCCCGGCGCCGCTTCCCGACACCGGCCGGGAGCCCGTCCCCGCGCCCGGGCGCGTCGACGTCCTCGCAGCGGGGCTCCGCCGGATCACGGCGCCGAACCCCGGCGTCATGACCGGGCCGGGGACGAACACCTACCTCGTCGGGACCGGGGAGATCGCGGTCGTGGACCCCGGCCCCGACGACCCGCACCACCTGGGGGCGGTGGTCGACGCGGCGAGCGCGGCGGGCGACCGGATCCGTTGGGTCCTCGTCACCCACACGCACCAAGACCACGCGCCGGGCGCCGCTCGCCTCGCGGCGACGACGGGAGCCGAGGTGGTGGGCTTCGGCGCACGCGAGGGCTTCTCGCCCGACGTCGTGGCGGCTGACGGCTTCGTGCTCGACGTCCCGTCGTCCCGTCTCCGTGCGCTCCACACGCCGGGCCACGCGAGCGACCACCTCTGCTGGCTGCTCGAGGCCCCCCGGGTCCTCCTCTCCGGCGACCACGTCATGGACAGGGTGACGGTCGTCGTCGCGCCTCCCGACGGGGACATGGCGCAGTACCTCGCGAGCCTGCGCCGGGTCGCCGAGCTCGACCCGCCGCTCGAGGCGATCGCGCCGGGCCACGGACGCCTGCTCGGCGACCCGAGACGCGTCGTCGAGGCCGTGATCGCGCACCGCCTCGCCCGTGAGCAGCTCGTCGTGTCGGCGCTCGACGCGGCGGGGGCCGCAACCGTCGACGAGCTCGTGACCGCTGTCTACGCGGACGTCGGCGCCGCGCTCTACCCGGTCGCGCGCCTGACCCTCTGGGCGCACCTGCGCAAACTGGCCGCCGAGGGGCGCGCCCTGGAGGTCGCCCCCGCGCCCGTCCCGACCTACCGGTCGCCGGCAGCCCCCGCCGGCGCCCCTCTGCGTTGAGCGCCGTCGACCCGTCCGGCCACCGCATCGGCCACCGCCTCGAGGAGTCGCGCCGTGCAGCCCGACGTCTCGACGAGCGGGGCGATGTCCTCGGCCACCGTCCGGGCGAGGTCGGTGAAGACGGCCGCGAGCTCGCCCTCGCCCAGCGCGACGGGCTCACCGGCGTCCCCGGCCGCCGCCATGTCGGGATGGAGGGGGATCGACCCGACGAGGGGGACGCCGAGCTCGGCGGCGAGCCGCTCGCCCCCTCCGGAGCCGAAGAGCGCGTACGTGGTCCCGTGCTCACAGGTGAAGTCGCTCATGTTCTCGAGTACGCCCGCAACGCGCAGGTAGCCGCGCCGTGCCATGTCCGCCGCTCGTGCGGCGACCCGCTGCGCGGCCACGGGCGGGGTCGTGACGAGGAGCATCTCGGTCCGCGGCAGCATCCGGGCCAGCCCCATCTGGACATCGCCGGTCCCGGGCGGCAGGTCGACCAGCAGGTAGTCGAGATCGCCCCAGTGAGCGTCCTGGAGGAACTGTTGGACCGCGCGGCCGAGAAGGAGCCCGCGCCACATCACCGCGCGGTCCTCGTCCGCGAGGAAGCCCATCGACAGCACTCGCAGCACCCCGTCTGTGATCCGGCGCTCGAGCGGGACCATCTTGCCGGCCCGCGCCTCGAGACGCCCCTCCATGCCGAGGAGACGCGGCACCGAGAAGCCGCCGATGTCCGCGTCGAGCACCCCGATGGTGAGCCCGCGGCAGGCGAGCGCGACGGCGAGGTTCACCGTGACGGAGGACTTGCCGACGCCGCCCTTCCCCGAAGCGACCGCCAGGACGCGTGCGCGCGGGGGCACCGCGGTCGCCGGGGCGTGCTCGCGTGCCTTCCACCGAGCTCGCGCCATGACCGCCGCGCGCTGGTCGGCGTCCATCTGGACAATCGACAGAGCGACCGACCGGACTCCGGGGATCGCGCCGACGCTCCCTCGCACGTCGCGCTCGATCTGCGCCCGCAGCGGGCAGCCGGCGATGGTGAGCGCCACCTCCAGTCGGACGTCCCCCTCCTCGGAGACCTCGACGCCGCGGACCATGCCGAGGTCGACGATGTCATCACCGAGCTCGGGGTCGACCACGCCGCGGAGGCGGGCGAGGACGTCCTCCTCGCCCGGTGGGGGGCCAGAAAGGGGCGTCGACCCGAGGGGGGCGGCTCCCGAGGGCGCGCTACGGGCCGGGCGGTCGCCGCCTCCGGCAGCTTGCGACCGGGCGGCCATGCACGGATGCTACCGGCCTGCACCCTGAGCTCCCGCCCGTAGGACGCCGCGCGTCGCCGTACGAGCGCCGCATCCGACGCGCCGGCGTGCCGGTAACATGGGGTCGCTGGAACCCACGACGTTGCCCAAGGAGGCCACGGTGACGACGATGACGACGTCGGTGAGCATCGGGAAGAAGCCCGACCCGGTCACGTTGACCGCAGGCGCGTCGGCGAAGGTCGCGCAGCTCCTCGCCGAGGAAGAGGGTGCCGGGGAGCTGGCGCTCCGCGTCGCCGTGAAGCCCGGTGGCTGCTCGGGGTACAGCTACGAGATGTTCTTCGACTCCGAGCAGGACGACGATGACATCGTCCGCGAGTTCGGCGGGGTGAAGGTCGTGGTCGACCCGACGAGCGCGGAGCTGCTCACGGGCGCCACCCTCGATTACTCCGACGGGCTGCAGGACGCCGGATTCCACATCGTGAACCCGAACGCCACCCGCACCTGCGGGTGCGGCTCCTCCTTCAGCTGATCGCCCCGGGCGCTGGGCACTCCGGCCCGGCCCCGCGATCACGGCGACGCGTATGAGCGTCGCGTTCCTCGTCGACGGACGTGCGGTGACCATCGAGGACGACTCCGTCACGCTCCTCGACGCGCTCCGCGAGTTGCTGGGTGTCCGCGCGCCGAAGGACGGCTGCAGCCCGCAAGGACAGTGCGGTTGCTGCACCGTCTGGGTCGACGGCGCACCGCGGGTGTCGTGCGTGACGCCCGTACGCCGGGTGGCCGGACGCCGCGTCACGACGACGGAGGGCATGCCGGCGGAGCTCGCGCGTCGTTGGGGGGACGCCTTCGTCGAGACGGGGGCGAGCCAGTGCGGCTTCTGCACCCCGGGGATCGTGCTGCGTCTGGCCGCGCTCGAGCCCCGTGCGGCCCGCGCCGGCAGACCGGTCGACGAGGCCGCGATCCGCACCGCGCTCGCCGCGCATCTCTGCCGGTGCACGGG
>JASHYA010000084.1 GCA_030043315.1 Acidimicrobiales bacterium | reverse complement strand
CGAGGCGCCGAAATCTGACAGAATTCGGCGTGCGGAGGGCGCCCGTCACCGGACGCTGGACGCGTCATGACGACCCAGGGAGAGGTCCCGCGTGAACCCGATCGAGGCTGCGACAGCCGGCAGCGTTGGCGATGGTGGCAGTGTGTCCGCCGCCGGCGGCCTTGCGGCCGCCGACGGCGCCGACGGCGCGCCCCATGCCCTGAGGGCCGGGCGGCTCGCCGTGAAGGGAACACGCGTCGCCGGCAGGCCGTCGGGGCTGCTCGACGACGCCAACCGGGCGATCATCGAGGCGCTGCAGCGGGATGGCCGCCTTCCCTACGGGTCCATCGCCGAGGAGGTCGGGCTGTCCGAGGCGGCGGTGCGGCGGCGCGTTCAGCGACTGCGCGACGCCGGTGTGATGCAGATCGTCGCGGTCACCGACCCGCTCCAACTCGGGTTCCACCGGCAGGCGATGGTCGGCATCAGCGTCGAAGGCGACGTGCGGATGGTCGCCGAGAAGTTGTCCGAGCTCGACGAGGTGGACTACGTCGTGATGTGTGCCGGCTCCTTCGACCTGCTCGTGGAGGTCGTCTGCGAGGACGACGACGCCCTGTTCCGGCTCCTGAACGACTCCATCCGCTCCATCCCGGGCGTGCGGGGCACCGAGTCCTTCGTCTACCTGAAACTCGCCAAGCAGACCTACAGCTGGGGGACCAGATGACTTCCGAGTACGAGAACCACACCGTGGACTACGAGGGCGACGGCTGGGGCGACCAGCTGAGCGAGCGTGCCCGCCAGCACCTCTGGATGCACTTCACGCGGCTCGGCACCTACAACGAGCGGCACGAGGTTCCGGTCATGGTGCGCGGCGAGGGCGCGTACGTCTGGGACCAGCACGGGAAGCGGTACCTGGACGGGCTTGCGGGGCTGTTCGTCAGCCAGGTGGGCCACGGCCGCTACGAGCTCGGCGAAGCGGCGGCGAAGCAGGCGGGGGAGCTCGCCTACTTCCCGCTGTGGACGTACGCGCACCCGAGGGCGATCGAGCTCGCGGATCGCCTGGCCGAGCTCGCCCCCGGCGACCTGAACCGGATCTTCTTCACCTCCGGCGGGTCCGAGGCGGTCGAGTCCGCCCTGAAGCTCGCACGCCAGTACTTCCGTATCCTGGGTCAGCCGTGGCGGTACAAGGTCATCAGCCGCGACATCGCCTACCACGGGACGAGCATGGGCGCGCTCGCGATCACCTCGATCCCGAACATCCGCACGCCGTTCGAGCCGCTCATGCCCGGCGCGGTCAAGGTGCCGAACACCAACTTCTACCGCGCCCCCGAGCACGCCGACGACCTCGAGGCATTCGGACGCTGGGCCGCCGATGAGATCGACCGCACCATCGAACGCGAGGGGCCCGAGACCGTCGCCGCGGTCTACCTCGAGCCGGTGCAGAACGCCGGCGGCTGCTTCCCGCCCCCGCCCGGCTACTTCGAGCGCGTCCGGCAGATCTGCGACCGACACGGCGTGCTGTTCGTCTCCGACGAGGTGATCTGCGCGTTCGGGCGGATCGGCGAGTACTTCGGATCGCAGGTCTACGGGTACCAACCCGACATCATCACCGTCGCCAAGGGGCTCACGAGCGGCTACGCGCCACTCGGCGCCATGATCGCGAGCGACAGGATCGTCGAGCCGTTCCTCCAGGGCAACGCGAGCTTCAGCCACGGCTTCACGTTCGCGGGCCACCCGGTGAGCTGCGCGGTCGCGCTCGCGAACCTCGACATCTTCGAGCGCGAGGACATCCTGGGCCACGTGCGGAAGAACCGCGACTACTTCCGGTCGTCGCTCGAGACCCTGTACGACCTCCCGATCGTCGGGGACGTGCGCGGCGAGGGCTTCTTCTACGGCATCGAGCTCGTGAAGGACAGGGCGACGAAGGAGTCCTTCGACGACGCGGAGAGCGAGCACCTGCTGCGGGGCTTCCTGTCGGGGGCGCTCTTCGACGCCGGTCTGATCTGCCGCGCCGACGACCGCGGTGACCCGGTCATCCAGCTGTCGCCGCCGCTCATCTGCGAGCACGAGGAGATCGACCTCATGACCCAGATCCTGCGCGACGTCCTGACGGAGGCGCAGAGGCGGGTCTGAGCGCGACCGCGGAGATCGCGGACGAGGCTGAGGTGGGAGCAGGCGTGGGAGCCGACGCCGTGCCCGGCACCGAGGAAGGTGCGGGCGGCCGGCCGCGCGCCCGGTCGGAGACGTCGCAAGACGATCGGTATCGCGGCCTCTCGCTGTGGTGGGACACGCTGCCCGGGCCCCTTCGGGTCCGTCCGGGTCTTCCCGGCGACACCGACGTCGACGTCGCCGTGGTGGGCGGCGGCTACACGGGACTGTGGACCGCGCGCTCGCTCGCGATCGCCGACCCTGGCCTCCGGATCGTCGTGCTCGAAGCGGAGGTCGCCGGGTACGGGGCGTCGGGTCGTAACGGCGGGTGGTGCTCGGCGCTGTTCGCGGCGTCCGACGCCAAGCTCGCGAGCGAGCACGGCGCCGATGCGGCCCGGCGCATGCGCGTCGCCATGGAGGAGACGGTCGACGAGGTTGGGCGCGCTGCGGCGGAGGACGGGATCGACTGTCACTACGCGAAGGGCGGCACCGTCGTGGCGGCGCGTGGCCCCGCGCAGGTGGCACGGGCGAAGGACGAGGTCGCCGAGGCCCGCCGGTTCGGTGCGGCCGAGGGCGACCTGGTCTGGCTCGACCCCGAGCCCGCCCGCGAGCGGATCGGGGCGACGGGGGTGCTCGGGGCGACGTACACGCCGCACTGCGCGGCGATCCACCCCGCCCGGCTCGCACGTGGCCTCGCGGAGGCGGTGGAGCGTCGTGGGGTCGCGATCTACGAGGGGACCCCGGTGGTCGAGATCCGGCCGGCGCGCGGGGGCCGACGTCCGGAGGCCGTGACGGCCAGGGGAACCGTCCGCGCGGAGGTGGTGGTGCGCGCGCTCGAGGGCTGGACCCCGACCCTCCCGGGCGAGGCCCGGACGCTCGCGCCCGTGTACTCGCTCATGATCGCCACCGAGCCGCTCGACGAGACGTTCTGGAAGGAGGCGGGGCTGTCTGGCCGCGAGACCTTCTCGGACCACCGCCACCTGATCATCTACGGGCAACGGACGGCGGACGGGCGTATCGCGTTCGGTGGCCGCGGGGCGCCGTACCACTTCGGCTCGGCGGTGCGGCCCGGCTTCGATCGGGACGCGAGGGTCCACGAGGAGCTGCGACGGACGCTCGTCGACCTCTTCCCGGCGGCGCGCGACGCCGCGGTCACCCACCGTTGGGGCGGTCCCATCGGCGTGCCGAGAGATTGGCACTCGTCGGTCGGTCTGGACCGGGCGACCGGCATCGCGTGGGCCGGGGGCTACGTGGGAGACGGGGTCTCGACGACGAACCTCGCCGGCCGCACGCTCGCGGACCTCGTGACCGGACGGGACAGCGACCTGGTCACGCTGCCGTGGGTGGACCACCGCTGGCGGCGCTGGGAGCCGGAGCCGCTGCGGTGGCTCGGGGTGAACGCGGGACTGCGTGGGGTGGGGCTCGCCGACCGGAGCGAGGAGCGCCGCGGCCGCCCCTCGTGGCTCGCGTCCAAGATGAGCGGCGTGCTCGGAGGCCACTGAGCGCCGGGTCGCCCGGCCTCTGCACCGTCCTGACCCACCATGGCCGCCAAGCTCGTCCTCGACCTCCACGAGATCTACAACAAGGGGGAGGAGATCGACCGCGCCCTCGATCGGATCATGGACGAGGCCGAGGCCAAGAAGGCGACCCTCGTCGAGATCATCCCGGGGAAGGGCTCCGGCCAGCTGAAGAAGCGGGTCCTGCGGTACCTGGACCGTAAGGACGTGCGGGCCCGCTACCACCGGGTGGAGAAGGACTCGAAGAACTTCGGCCGGATCTTCGTCCACTTCCGCTGGAAGCGTTGAGGTCGAGCGGCGCTCGCCGCTGTGGTCGTGCCGCAGGCGTCAGCTTGAACCAGACGGTGACGTCACCGCGGACAGGGGCTTGAGCGGCAGTGTCGAGGACCCAGAGACGACGTAGCTGTAGCGGACCACGCTGAACAACAGGCCGTACTTGGTCTTCTCTGGCTTGGACAGCGTGAGGCTCCCCGGGTACCTCATGAAGTGCCCGGCGACGCAGCTGGGGGTGCAGGTGTTCTCCACGTAGGTGGCGGTCGCCTTGGCCGAGGCGCTGCCCCAGGTCGTCCAGTGGATGTCGTCGAAGTAGGTGTTGGCGTCGGCGCAGGTGAGCACGTACCTGACCGGCTTGACCACCGCCTTGCCTGTGCAGGCGAGCACCCGTGGCGCCGTCGCAGCCGCGGCGGACGCGGCCGCGGTGGACGCGACCGCGGCAGGGAGCGCCGCGAGACCGAGCGACGCCACGAGGACCAGACCGATGAGACGAGTCAATCGAAGACCCTCCTTGCTCGACGGATGTGCGAACGGCTGGAACGACTCGCGCCTGGGCGAGCTCCCGGGCCCCCGTCCGCCTCGTCGGCGGGGGTCGGCAGGCCCGGCGATCCGGTCCAGCGCGTACCGGATCGATAGTGGCCTCTACGGTTGCCTTTCGCACGTCAGCAACCGGGGTGCAACCGAAACCTAGGACGCTCCCGCCGCCTGGGCACGTCTGCACGCCCGATCGCGGAGCGCCACGCCGGTTCCTCCTCGGGCCACCGCCGCGGAGCGTGCCGAGTGGCCGGGAGGGCCCAGTGAACGGCACGCCCCTCGATGGGGACGCGGGAGGATCGCTCGAGAAGATCGCTAAACTTGAGGACTCGCCGGCGACGTCGGGAGCCCGATCGGGCCTGGAAAGGCCGGTTGACGCTCCGTTGGCCCGCTGGTAAGATGATTTTCCCGCCGAACCGGCCCTGTCGGAGCCGTTCGGCGAAACGGAGCGAACCTCGGTGTGTGGTTGACCGCGGCCGCTTCGGACCCGGCATCGACGCCCCCCGGGGCGAGTGCCCGGTCGCTCCTTGAAAACGGAAGAGCGAGAGCCAAAAGCCAGTGCGGGCGGCTCCGGGCGAACGTCCCGGGGTCGTACGTCAAGTAACGAAGTGCTGGCAGGCCACGTGGAGCGCTCGACAGAGCGCGCCTGTTGGCCTGTCGTCGGCCGGTGACGTTGAGTCGGTCCCGGCCGGCTCTCTGATTCTTTGCGGCGGTCCTTCGGGCCGGCGCAGGAGTCTCGATGGAGAGTTTGATCCTGGCTCAGGACGAACGCTGGCGGCGTGCTTAATACATGCAAGTCGAACGAGGTTCATCTGGTGGCAACACCGGAGAAGACCTAGTGGCGAACGGGTGAGTAGCACGTGAGCAACCTGCCCCGAAGACTGGGATAACACCGGGAAACCGGTGCTAATACCGGATGTCCCCATCGGACCGCATGATCTGATGAGGAAAGGATTCTGCTTCGGGAGGGGCTCGCGGCCTATCAGCTTGATGGTGAGGTAACGGCTCACCATGGCTACGACGGGTAGCTG
>JASHYA010000083.1 GCA_030043315.1 Acidimicrobiales bacterium | reverse complement strand
TCGGCGCCGACGACCTGCCGAGCTTCTTCACGATGAAGGGCATCTTCGAGGCGTTCGTCGCGAGCTGAGTTGAGCCGCCCTGGTGGCGCTGCGCCGGCGTCCCCCCGGATCGGTGCGGCAGCCCCCGGTCGGCACCGGTCGCCACCCGGCGCGGCGGGCCGGACGGCACGGAACCGGCCGCCGGGGTGACGTTACGTGACAGTAACCTCGCAGTCGCGAGATTGAAATGACCGCCGCCTGGCAATAGCTCTCGTCAGCGCAGGGGGCGACGGACCAGCGGCGGCTCGGGACCGCGGGGGACTCGAGCCGCCGCGGACCGTTGCGCAGCCGTGAAGGGGGCCGACATGGGCATTGCAGGTGGCGTGGTCCGACGTCTCGCACGGCCCGTGCTCGGGGCGGTCGTCGCGGCGGCCGCAGCATCCGCGGGCATGGCCGACCTCTCGGCGACCGTCGCGTCCGCCACGACCGCGGAGCCGACCACCGTGTCCCTCGCTGCGCCTTCCGCCCTGCGGGTGACACACGGCTCGGAGACCGAGACCTTCACCGGTACCGTCACCGGGCACAGCGGCGACGGGTACCCGAAGACCGGCGCCGTCGAGGTGGTCGCCACAAACGGGACCACCGCCTGCACGGGCTCTTTGACAGTCGGCTCCGGTGACGCCGCCGACTTCACGTGCGCGGTCTCGACAATGGCGCTCGACGTGGGGACGTACAAGCTCCACGCCCACTACGAAGGTGGGACGTCGTCGACAAGCGGTCACAGCTACGACGCGAGCACATCGGGAGCCCAGTCCGTCACCGTCGCGACACCCACCCCCAAGACGCCGGCGGTCGTGCTCGCCAAGATCACCTCGCCGCTGACCTACGGCGCGGAGGCCCAGACCTTCACGGGGACGGTGACCGGACCGGCCGGCGACGGGTACCCCGAGGCGGGGGCCGTCACGGTCAAGACCTCCACCGACGTCGTGCTGTGCACCGGCGCGCTCAGCGAGCCGGGCTCGGGCACGGTCGCCCACTTCTCCTGCGACGCGTCGACAAAGACGAAGCTCGCCGCCGGGACCTACACGGTGCACGCCCACTACACAGGCGGGGCGTCCTCGGACGCCGCCTACACGTACTCCGCGGCGACATCGGGGACGCAGTCCTTCACGGTCGGCGCACCGATCTCCAAGACGCCGGCGGTCGTGCTCGCAAAGTTCACCTCGCCGGTGACCTACGGCGCGGAGGCCCAGACCTTCACCGGGACGGTCACCGGACCGGCCGGCGACGGGTACCCCAAGGCCGGGGCCGTCACGGTCAAGACCTCCACCGGCGTCGCGCTGTGCACCGGCGCGCTCAGCGAGCCGGGCTCGGGCACGGTCGCCCACTTCTCCTGCGACGCGTCGACGCAGACCAAGCTCGGCGCGGGGAGCTACACCGTGCACGCCCGCTACACAGGCGGCGCGTCGTCGGACCCCGAGTACACGTACGCGGCTGCGACATCGGCGACGCAGGCGCTGACCGTCCTGAGCGGCGCGTCCACGACCACCACGCTCTCGTTGAACCACACCAGCCGCGTCGACGGCGCGGAGGCGTCGGAGGTCCTGAGCGTGACGGTGACCGGCAAGTCCGGGTACGGCTACCCGAAGGGGACGGCCACGGTGAAGGCGACGACGGGGGCGACCGTCTGCTCCACCGGCACCAGGACGACCGGGACCGCCGACTCCTCCAAGTTCGTGTGCTCGCCGCAGATCTCGACGCTCGGTGCGGGCACCTACGAGCTGAAGGCGACCTATGCGCCCGCGGCCAGCGGCTCGTCCAGCACGACGGACATCACGTACGCCACCTCGACCTCCGCAGAGGAGAAGCTCACCGTCGACGCCCGGGTGACGACGAAGAGCGGACTGAGCCTGAGCTCCGCGCGCGAGCGGAGCGGGTCGGAGACACCCGAGGTCTTCACGGTCAAGGTGGCCGGCAAGTCCGGTGACGGCTATCCCGAGGGAACCGTGGAGGTGAAGACGGAAGGCGGAATTGCGCTGTGCACGAGCTCCGCCGTGACCGCGCACGCCTCGGGCACGGCCACCTACAGGTGCTCGCCCGGGGCGTCGGTCCTCGGACCGGGGACCTACTCGGTCGTCGCGACCTACGCGCCCGCGACCGCCTCGTCGTCGACAACGTCGTACGCGTACGCCGGGTCCACCTCCGGCTCGGAGCCGTTCAGCGTGACCGCGCCGACGGTGAGCCGCATCTACGGGACGACACCGGACGCGACGGCCGCCCAGGAGCTCGAATCGGTCTACCCGGGCACGGGGGGCCACTGCCCGGGCACGGCGTCGGGCCGGCCCGTCGTGCTCGCGACCGACGAGCACTACCCGGACGCCCTCGCCGCGAGCTACCTCGCGAAGTGGCTGGGGACCGGCATGCTGCTCACGCCCACCACCTCGGTCAGCGGCGCGACGCTCAGCGCGTTGCGGGTGGAGGGAATCACCGCGGTCTACGTGGTGGGCGGCCCGCTTGCCGTCTCGACATCGGTCGTCACCGAGATCGAGCGGACCGACGCGTACGACTGCGGCGGGACGATCGGCACGACGTCGCACATCAGGGTGGTCCGCATCTTCGGGGCGACCCAGTACACAACCGCTGCGGACATCGCCGAGACGCCGGGCGCCGGGTACGTCGGGACCGTCGACCTGCAGGGCGCCTACGGCCTCTACGACGACACGAGCGGGACGAGCTCCGCGGCCCCGTCGGCCACGACGGCGATGAAGACCGCCGTCCTTGCGAGCGGGGCGGAGTTCCAGGACGCCGAGGCCTCGGCCACGCTCGCCTACGCAGACCACCTCCCGCTCCTCTTGACCACCCCGACCTCCCTCTCGCCCCAGGCGCTCGATGCCATCACCAGCCTGAAGATCACCCAGGTGATCCTGATGGGCGGGCCGCTGGCCGTCTCGAACGCGGTCGTGACCGAGCTCGCCTCCCACCACGTCTCGGTGCTGCGGGTGGCGGGCATCGACTACACCGACACCGCGGTGCAGCTCGCCGACTTGGAGCTCGGGTCGACGACGGGCCACCAGGGCCTCGGGTGGAGCCCCACGCGCGGGGTGACGGTCGCCCAGGGCCACTTCTACACCGACGGGCTCGCGGGGGCCGTCGTCGCCGCGCACGGCGGGGCGACCGGCGCGGGCCCGGAGCCGCTGCTGCTCACCGAGAGCCCGACGAGCGTGGGGAGCTACCTCGCCTCCTTCCTCGTCGACGCAGGGAGCCGGGGCATCGACGACGACGGCGCCAGGGTCACATCGCTCACGGTGCTCGGCGGCCCGCTGGCGCTCTCCACACCGGTCGTGAGCTCGATGGAGGCCGACCTCCGGTAAAGGACGGCTCGGGACGGTCTGGCGGGGCCCGCAGGCTCGCCTGGCCCGGCGATTGAAATGACGAGGAGCTGGCAATATCCATTGCCGGGTCGCTGATCGGATCCATTGCCGGCGACGGGGGCGACCACCCGGAAGTACGTCGAGACCTCGAAGGAGGGCGCGCCGCCGGAGGTTCCTCCACCGTCGCGAAAGGGGGGCGAGATGACTGCCGGGAGAACGCTCAGGGTTCGTCGTGGCCTCGTGGCGGTGTGCGGGGCGGTCCTCACCGTGGCCGCGGCGGCCACGGCCACGGCCGGGCTCGGCTCGGCGGTGGCAGCCGCCGCGACCGCCGAGCCGACCACCGTCTCGCTCAACACGCCGACTGCGCCGCGGGTGACACCGGGGTCGGAGTCGGAGACCTTCACCGGCACCGTCACCGGGCAGAGCGGCGACGGCTACCCGACGACCGGGGCCGTCGCGGTTGTCGCCACAGACGGCTCCACCGTGTGCACCGGCTCGTTGACAGTCGGCTCCGGCGACGCCGCCGACTTCACCTGCGCGGTGTCGACAATGGGGCTCGCCGTGGGGACCTACAAGCTCCACGCGCACTACGCGGGCGGGACATCGTCGACAAGCGCGTACGACTACGGCGCGAGCACATCGTCGACGCAGTCCGTGACCGTCGCGACACCCACCGCCAAGACGGCCACGGTCGTGCTGAGCGCGGTCACCTCGCCGGTGGTCTTGGGCTCCGAGGCCCAGACCTTCACGGGCACGGTGACCGGAGTCACCGGCGACGGCTACCCGGCAGCCGGGGCCGTGACGGTCAAGACCTCCACCGACGTCGTGCTGTGCACCGGCTCGCTCAGCGAACCGGGGTCAGGGACCGTCACCCACTTCACGTGTGACGCGTCGACAGCGAGCAAGCTGGCCACCGGGACCTACACCGTGCACGCCCACTACACAGGAGGCGCTTCCTCCGATGCCGCCTACACGTACGCGGCCGCGACATCGGCCGCGCAGACGCTGACCGTCACGAGCGGCGTGTCCACGTCCACCACGCTCGCCCTGAACCACACGAGCGGAACGGAAGGCGCGGAGACATCGGAGGTCCTGAGCGTGACGGTGACCGGCGAGTCCGGGGACGGCTACCCCAAGGGAAAGGTCACGGTGGCGACCACAAAGGGGACGACCGTCTGCTCGACCGGCACACGGGTGAGCGGGACGACCGACTCCTCTGAATTCACCTGCTCACCGGCGGCGTCGACCCTCGCCGCCGGCACCTACGAGCTGACGGCGACCTATGTGCCTGCGACGACCGGTTCTTCCAGCACATCCGGCGTGGTCTACGCCGGGTCGAGCTCTGCGGAAGAGAAGTTCACCGTCTCCGCCAGCGTGACGACGACGAGCACGCTGAGCCTGAGCTCGTCGAGCGAGCGGAGCGGATCGGAGACATCCGAGGTCTTCACGGTCAAGGTGACCGGAGCGTCCGGCGACGGGTACCCGAAGGGAACCGTCGCGGTGAAGACGACCGGCGCGACCGCGCTGTGCACAAGGACCACCTCGACAGCGCACGGCACCGACACAGCGACGTACACGTGCTCGCCCCGTTCGTCGGTCCTCGGCCCGGGGGCCTACGCGGTCGTCGCGACCTTTACGCCCGCGACCCCCTCGTCGTCGACAACCTCGATCGCGTACTCGGCGTCCACCTCGAGCTCGGAGCCGTTCACCGTGACCGCGCCCGCGTCGACGCGCATCTACGGGGCGACACCGGCCGCGACGGCCGCCCAGGAGCTCGAGTCGGTCTACCCCGGCACGCGGGACGACTGCCCGGGCACGGCGTCGAGCCGGCCGGTGGTGCTGGCGACCGACGAGCACTACCCGGACGCGCTCGCCTCGAGCTACCTCGAGAAGTGGCTCGGGACGGGGATGCTGCTCACGTCGACGAGCTCGCTCGCCAGCGTGACGCTGACAGCGCTGCGGGTGGAGGGGATCACCAAGGTCTACGTGGTGGGCGGCCCGCTGGCGGTCACGACATCGGTCGTCTCGGCGATCGAGCAGACCTATGCGTACGAGTGCGGAGGCGCGACGCGCACCGGGTCCCACGTCACGGTCTCCCGCATCTACGGCGCGACCCAGTACACAACGGCGGAGGACGTCGCCGAGACCCCGGGCGCCGGGTACGTCGGGGCCGTCGACCTCCAGGGCGCGTACGGCCTCTACGACGACACGAGCGGCACGAGCTCGGCCGCGCCGTCGGCCGCGACGGCGATGAAGACCGCGATCCTGGCGAGCGGTGCGGAGTTCCAGGACGCCGAGGCCGCGGCCACGCTCGCGTATGCAGGGGACCTCCCGCTCCTGTTGACCACCCCGACCGCCCTCTCGCCCCAGGCGCTCGATGCCATTACCAGCCTGAAGATCACCCAGGTGGTCCTCATGGGAGGCCCGCTGGCCGTGTCGAACGCGGTCGTCAGCGCGCTCGTCGCCGACCACGTCTCGGTGCTCCGGGTCGCGGGCACCGACTACACCGACACGGCGGTCGAGCTCGCCGACATGGAGCTCGGGTCGACGACCGGCCACCAGGGCTTCGGGTGGAGCCCCACGCACGGGGTGACGGTCGCCCAGGGCCACTTCTACACCGACGGGCTCGCGGGGGCCGTCGTCGCCGCGCACGGCGGGGCGACCGGCATCGGCCCGGAGCCGATGCTGCTCACCGAGAGCCCGACCAGCGTCGGGAGCTACCTCGCGTCGTTCCTCGCCGGCGCGGGGAGCCGGGGGATCGACGGCGACGGGACCAAGGTCACATCGCTCACCGTCCTCGGTGGCCCGCTGGCGCTCTCCACATCGGTCGTGAGCTCGATGGTGGCCGACCTGTAGGGCGCACCGGATCCTGCTCGAGCGCACCACACCGGTCGTTTGCGCCGCTTCCGTCGCGTCGCCGACCCGCATCCGTGGACGCGTCTCGTGCCGAGGTTGTCAAGTGGGAGTGAACGTCGGCGTGGTGGGCGCTGATACCATCCGGTTCCAATGGACGCGAGCGATCCGTCACTCGAGGGGCCGCCGCACGTCCGCGTCCGAAGGGCGCTGGCGTCGGTGGCGAGGGCCGGCACGAGCACCGCGTCTTCCGACTCAGACGACGGGGACGACGGGGCCGGCGCGGTCGCGCTGTTGGGTGAGCGGATACGTGCGGCGCGACTTCAACGGACCATCGGCGTGCGGGAGCTCGCCCGGCGCGTGGACTGCTCCGCGAGCATGATCTCCCAGATCGAAAAGGGCCTGACGAACCCGTCGGTCAGCACCCTGTACTCGATCAGCCGCGCGCTCGGCATCTCGACCGACGTGCTCATCGCCGGCACCGAGCCGCTTCCTACAGGCTCACCGCGGAACGGGCAGCGAGGCGCGCCCCGGCCCTCCAGCACACCGTCGGCCCGCAGGGCGCCGGTGGTGCTGCACCCGGAGGATCGACGCGTCATCGACCTCGACGGTGGTGTCCGATGGGAGCTGTTGATGCCGATGCCAGAGAGCAACGCCGAGTTCATGGAGGTCACCTACGGCGTGGGCGGCGGGTCCACGGAGGCCGAGCACGCGATCCGTCACAACGGCCGGGAGTACAGCGTCATCCTCGAGGGCCAGCTCTCGGTCCAGGTCGGCTTCGAGGAGTTCGTGCTCGAGCCGGGCGACTCGATGGCGTTCGACTCGACGATCCCGCACCGCTTCTGGAACGCCGGGCGAGTGCCCGTGCGCGGGATCTGGTTCGTCGTGGACAGATGGCCGTCTGCCGACGACCTGTGACGACCGAGCGCCGGCGCCTCCCTTCCCTTCGCGTCTTCCTCGACCGGCCGTCTACCCGTGCATCGGCACGTCCGGAGTCCGGCCCGCGAGTTGCTGCACGTACGCCACCAATGCCATGAAGTCCAGGTCCCCGAGGCCTTCGTCGCACCCCCGACGGATCTCCCGGGCCACGAGGTCCGTCACGGCCATCGGCGCGGACACGGCCTCCGCCGCGTCGTGTGCCAGCCCGAGGTCCTTCAGGGCCATGGCGAGGGTGAACGTCGCCCGGTAGTCGTGCGCCAGGAGCGCCGGTGCCTTGTAGCCGAGGAACGGTGAGGCGATGGCGGAGCGTTGCAGCACTGTCAACAGCACGGAGCGGTCGATGTCCCACGCTTCGGCGAGGACGACGACCTCCGCCAGCAGCGCCGCGGTGCCTGCGAGCAGCGCGTTGACCGCGAGCTTCACCACGCGCGCCGCCTCCCCCGGACCGACGTAGATGACCGTCGGGCCGATCAGCTCGAGGAGGGGTCGCGCGGCCTCGACGTCGGTCTCCTCCCCGGAGACGATGAGCGACAGGTTGCCCGCAGCGAGCACCTCGGGGTTGCCGCTCACCGGGGCGCGGACGTAGCGGACCCCGCGTGCTCGGGCCGAGTCGGCGACCGCTGCGGACACGCCGGGGGAGACGGTGCTGAGCTCGACGAGCGTCGCCCCACGCGCTGCGGCGGCGAGGAGGCCGCCCGGCCCGAGGAGCACGTTCGCGACCGCCGTGTCGTCGGCCAGGAACGTGCACACCGTTGTCGCGGTCGTCCACACGGCCGACAGGTCCGGAGCGGGAAGAGCTCCTTCTGCGGCGAGCCGCTCGAGCGCACCGGCGCTGCGGTTCCAGGCGACGACCGTGACGCCTCGGGCAAGGAGGCGTCTCGCGAGGGCCGACCCCATCTTCCCGAGTCCCACCACACCGACGTTCACGCTGGCTCCTTTGCCGGACGGAGGTGCCCGTTTGCCGGACGGAGGTGCCCGGGGGGTGCGCCCTTCGGGGGGAGTCTGCCCCCTCTCGCGGGTGTGCGCTCCCGGTACACGATGCGTTGCGTGCAGCTTGACACAACCGGCGATGGGGGTCAGACTGACCCCCACATGCAGTGGGACGCTGCCACACTGGCCGGCGCTCGAAGAAGGTGCGAAGAAGGCTCGAAGAAGGGGGGAAAGTGGTGCGATCACCTGTGCGGCGCGGCTCTGTGTACCGCGTAGCCGCAGTCACCATCGGAGCAGTGTGCGCGATCGGCATGAGCGCGACGCTCATGTCGTCAGCAGGTGCGGCCAACTCTGGGGAGAAGACCCTGAAGGTGGCCTACATGTCCTTCTCCGTCCAGAACAGCTATGACGCGCCGATGCTCGCGGCCGCGCAGAAGCAGGCAAAGGCGAGCCACGTCGTCCTCACGGTCTTCAACGCAGCGACAACACCGACGAAGCAGTACGACGAGCTCCAGACAGTGATCTCGACCCACGAGTACCAGGGCATCATCACCCAGCCCATCGTGAGCACGAACCTCGTTCCGTTGGTGAAGGAGGCCATCGCGGACCACATCGCCGTGGCCAACATGGACCAGGAGCTCGGTCCGAAGCTGACGACCGCGGCACCCCAGGTGAAGGGGCTGGCCGTGAACGTGGTGTTCGTGCCGACCAAGATCGGCCAGAAGCTCGGCGTGCTCGTGTCCGAGGCCTGCGCCAAGTTCAACCCCTGCAACATCGGCTACATGTACGACATCAAGGACTCCTCCTTGGACACCGCCATCCACGGCGCCTTCATGAAGGTGATCGACCTCCACAAGAACATCAAGATCGTGGCGACAGGCCAGTCCTACTTCACGCCCAGCAAGGGCGAGGCGGCTGCGCAGGACATGTTGACGGGCCACCCGACACTGAACCTGCTCGTCGGGTCGGACCAGGGTATGGAGGGCTCGACAGTCGCGATCTCCGAGGCGGGCAAGACAGGCAAGGTCATCCTCGTCGGGTATGGTGCGAGCGCGGCCGCAGTGAAGGGGATCGAGGCCGGCAAGTGGTTCGCCTCCGTCGCGCAGCTCCCGGCCAGCGAGGGACAGCTCGCAGTGAAGTACCTGGCCGAGTCGATCCGTACGCACAAGACGTTCGGCGGGATCGACCCTGTGACAAAGGTCGAGGACAACGGGATCATCACGAAGGCCAACGCAGCGAGCTTCCATGCCCAGTGGCCCGGATGATCTGGGTCTGCCGGGCGCTCCTTTCGACGACGCGAACGCGATAACGCAACCTGACGCCGCCGGGCGGGCAGTTGGGCCCGTCGGCGGCGGCGCCACGGGCGATGCCAATCCCGACGTACCCGCCCCACACCTCGAGCTGAAGAGGATCAGCAAGCACTTCGGGGCCACGAAGGCGCTCGACGACGTCTCGGTCCGCTTGTTCCCCGGCCGGGTGCACGTGCTGGTGGGCGAGAACGGCGCGGGCAAGTCCACGCTGGGAAAGATCGTCGGTGGTGTGCTCGCCCCCAACGAAGGTGAGCTCCTCCTGCGCGGCAAGGTGGTCCGCTTCCGCAGCCCCCTCGACGCGCTCGCCCACGGGATCGCGAGCATCGCCCAGGAGCTGGCGGTCGTCCCCGAGCTCACCGCGGAGCAGAACGTGTTCCTCGGCGCCGAGCCGCGCTGGAGCGGCTACGTGCGCCGCCGGGAGCTCCGGCGGCGTTATGACGCGCTGTGCGACGCGGCCGGGTTCGGTGTGCCCCCGGGCGCGGTCGTCGGCCGGCTCCGGGCCGCAGAGCAGCAGAAGGTGGAGATCCTCCGAGCGCTGGCACGTGACGCCGAGCTGATCGTGCTCGACGAGCCGAGCTCGTCGCTCGGCAAGGACGACGTCGCGAAGCTGCGCGCGCTGATCCCGTCGCTCCGCTCCCGGGGGATGACCATCGTCTTGGTCTCGCACTTCCTCGGTGAAGTGCTGGAGATGGCGGACGACGTCTCGATCCTGCGCGACGGGCGGTTGGTGCGCACCGGCGATGCCGCAGCCGAGACCGAGGAGTCGCTGGTCGAAGCGATGCTGGGACGGACCCTGGACCGGTCGCTGCCGGAACGGTGTCCTCCGCGCGCGGACGCCCCGGCCGTCCTGTCCGTCCGCAACCTCCGCGCGCACGGCGTCAACGGGGTGAGCTTCGACGTGCGGGCGGGCGAGATCGTGGCGCTGGCGGGCCTGGTGGGTGCGGGGCGCACCGAAGTGGCCCAAGCGATCGTCGGGACGCGCCGGACGCTGAGCGGAGAGGTGCTTGTCGCGGGATCGCCGCTCGAGCGGCGGACGCCCAGGCGGTTGCTCGACCGGGGACTCGCCATGATCCCCGAGTCGCGTAAGGAGGAGGGGCTCGTGCTCGACCGCCCCGTGCGGGAGAACGCCGCCCTCTCGGTCCTCCCGGTCCTGAGCCGGTTCGGCTATGTCCGCCGCGGGCTCGAGCGACGCCAGGTCGCGCGGGTGCTCGAGCGGCTCGACGTGCGGACGAGCGGCGCCGACGCCGGGACGAGGACGCTCTCGGGCGGCAACCAGCAGAAGCTGCTGTTCGCGCGGGTGGTCCTCTCGGCGCCTTTGGTGCTGGTCGCCGACGAGCCGACCCGGGGGGTCGACGTCGGCGCACGCAGGTCGATCCACGAGCTGGTCATCGAGCTGGCCAGAGAGGGAAAGGGCGTCCTTCTCATCTCGTCGGACACCGACGAGGTGCTCGCGATCGCCCACCGGATACTGGTGATGCAGGGGGGCCGTATCGTCGCGGAGCTGGACGGGTCGACGGCCACCGAAGAGGAGCTCGTCGGCGCCTCGCTTCTCGATCGGGACAGGGCGGTCTCGTGAAGTCCGCGGTCGAAGAGCCACTCCTCCCGCTCGAGCCGGGCGGCCCGGCCGGCGACGGCTCGAGGGGCTACGGGGCCTTCGGGCGCCGCCGGATCGGTGACCTTCGCCAGAGCGGGATCCTCATCCCGTTCATCGCGCTGTTCATCGTCCTCTCCCTCACGAACACACACTTCTTCACGGGGACGAACCTGCTCAACGTGTTGGACCAGCAGGCCTCCACCCTCGTCGCGGCCGCCGGGGAGACCCTCGTGCTCGTGACCGGCGGCCTTGACCTGTCGATCGGTGCCATCTATGTGCTCGCAGGCGTGACCGCCGCGCACTTCGCGCTCGTGACCAACCCGACCTTCGCCATCCTGCTCGCCCTCCTGGTGGGGCTCGCGGTCGGGCTCACGAACGGGATCGTCACCGCGGTGTTCCGTGTGAACTCGCTCATCGCGACGCTCGCCGCTTCCTACGTGGTGATCGGCATCGCCGGCCTCGCCACCGGGGGGAACATCATCGACGACTTCACACACCCTTCTTTCGGCAACTTCTCGCGCACCGTCTTCCTCGGCGTGCACACTTCCACGTGGGTGATGATCTTCGTCGTCGTGCTGCTCGGATTCGTACTTCACCGGACGACCACCGGCCGGTACATGTACGCGGCAGGCGGGAACCGCGAAGCCGCGCAACTGGCGGGCGTTCGCGTGCGCCAAGTCCAGATCCTCGCCTTCGCGTGCAGTGGGGTCGTCGCGGCGCTGGGCGGGGTGATCGACACCTCCCGAGTGCTCAGCTCGCCGTCCGTGTCGAACGAGGGGTTCGGTCTGGCGTTCGCGGTGCTCGCCGGGGTCGTCGTCGGAGGGACGAGCATCCTGGGCGGCCGTGGCGCGATGTGGCGATCGGTGGTCGGCATCCTGTTCATCGCCCTCATCGCGAATGGCTTCAACCTGCTGGGGGCGAACCCGCTCTACGAGACAATCGTCCTCGGCGTCCTGTTGGTCGCCGCGGTCGCGTTCGACTCGTGGACCAGACTCCGACAGGGTTGAGCGCCGGGCACGCGCGCGGGCGACGACAGCGCACGAAGACACGAAGTCAGACGAGGACGGGAGCGTAGATGGACGGAGCGGTGGTGGTGCTGGGCGGGACGTCGGGGATCGGCCGCGAGCTGGCGGCGGCGTACGCGCGGAGAGGCGCGCCCGTCGTCGTGTCCGGGCGCGACCGACAACGCGCCCAGAAGGTCGCAGCCGAGATCGGAGGCGAGACGACCGGCGTCGAGGTCGACCTCGCGGAGCCGACATCCATCCGGGGGGCGCTCGGGGGGGTCGGCCCCGTGGCGCGGCTGGCCATCACCGCCATCGAGCGCGACGTGAACCGAATCTCGAGCTACGACCGGCTGCGCGCGCTCCGGCTCGTGACCTTGAAGCTCGTCGGCTACTCGGAGGCCGTGCACGTGCTGCAGGACCGCTTCGTGCCCGAGGCCTCGGTCCTGCTCTTCGGCGGCCTCGCCACGCAACGACCCTATGACGGGTCCACGACGGTGAGCACGGTGAACGGCGGGGTCACCGGGATGGTGCGCACGTTCGCCTGCGAGCTCGCCCCGGTCAGGGTCAACGCCATCCATCCGGGCATCGTCGGGGACAGCCCCTACTGGATCGACAAGCCGGTCGACGCGTTCGTGGCGCGCACGCCCATCGGCCGCCTCGTCACGATGGCCGAGGTCGTCGAGGCCGCGACCTTCCTGCTCGAGTGCGGTGGGATGAACGGCGTGGATCTGAACGTCGACGGAGGGTGGCTGCTCCGGTGACGCGCGAGGGAGGAGACCTGTGGGACTGAAGAGCTTCGGCTTCAACGCCGTCGATTGGGAGCAGCGGATCGACTTCGACCGCCTCCGCGTCGAGCGGCTCGCGCGGCTGCGGACACAGCTCGACCGCAGCGAGCTCGGCGCCGTCCTGAGCTTCGACTTCCACAACATCCGCTACATGACGGCGACCCACATCGGCACCTGGGCGATGGACAAGCTCATCCGCTTCGCCCTCCTGCCACGCGGCGGCGAACCGGTCATCTGGGACTTCGGATCGGCCGCCCGCCACCACGTCCTCTACGACCCCTGGCTCGACCACGGGTCGGGCGCGCGGCCGGGGGTCCCCGCGGAGCACGGTTCCCGCCCGGGCATCTCCACCCTCCGGGGCGCGTTCCACCCCGCGGCCGGGAGGGCCGAGGAGGTGGCGGCCTCGGTCAAGCGGGAGCTCGAGAAGTACGGACTGGCGGGGGAGCCCGTCGGCGTGGACGTCGCCGAGCTGCCGGTGCTGGCCGCCCTCGCCGCCGCAGGGATCCGCGTCGTCGACGGTCAGCAGGTCTTCTTGGAGGCGAGGAGGCGGAAGACCGAGGACGAGGTCTCCCTGCTCGTCGCGGCGGCCTCCATGGTCGACGCCGCCTACGACGAGCTCTACGCGTTCCTGCGGCCCGGGGTGCGCGAGAACGAATGCGTGGGGCTGGTGGCCAACGTCCTCTACTCGCTCGGCAGCGAGCACGTCGAGGGCGTGAACGCCATCTCCGGAGAACGGTGCGCGCCCCATCCCCACGTCTACAGCGACCGGCTGCTGCGGCCGGGTGACCCGGCGTTCTTCGACATCCTCCATTCCTTCAACGGCTACCGCACCTGCTACTACCGGACCTTCGCCGTCGGCAGCGCGAGCGCCGCCCAGCGCGACGCGTACCGCCGGTGCCGCGAGTACATGGACGAGGCGATCGACCGGGTGAGGCCGGGCGCCACCACGGCGGAGGTCGTCGAGGTCTTCCCCCGCGCCGAGGAGTTCGGGTTCCCCGACGAGCTGGCGGCGTTCGCCCTGCAGTACGGCCACGGCGTGGGGCTGTCGATCTGGGAGAAGCCGATCTTCTCCCGCCTCGTCTCCCTCGACCATCCCGAGGTGCTCGAAGTCGGCATGGTCTTCGCGCTCGAGACCTACTGGCCAGCGGCCGACGGGTGGTCGGCCGCCCGGATCGAAGAGGAGCTGGTGGTCACCGCGGACGGGTGCGAGGTCATCACGAAGTTCCCGGCCGAGGAGCTGCTCGTCGCCGGCCAGCGGTACTGGACCGTCGACGGCCCGCTGCCGACCACGAGGGACGCGCAGTCGCACCGCAACCGCGTGACGCGTACGCTCCCCGGCCGCGACGGCGCGCGCGGCTCCGAGCAGCCGGTCACGACCTCCGGCCAACGCCGGTAGTCGGGTCTCGGACCACCCACACCTGGAAGAGCTGGCACCTACAAGAGCTGCATCGACGAAGAAGGGGTCTACGGATGAGCGGAGACATCGCCACACGCGCACGCGTAGGAGCGCTCGCACCGGGAGCGCCGGTCCTCTTCCGGGGCGGCACGGTGCTCACGGTCGGAACGGCGGGAGTGCTGCAGCGGGCCGACGTCCTGGTCGAGGGGGAGCGGATCACCGCGGTCGGCGAGGAGGTGCAGGCGCCGGAGGGGTGCCTGGTCGTCGACGCGACCGGGGGCATCCTCATGCCGGGGATGGTCGACACCCACCGGCACATGTGGCAGACGGCGATGCGCGGGTTCGGGGCCGACTGGACGCTCAGCCAGTACTTCGTCTTCTACTACATCAAGTGGGGAAAGGTGTTCCGTCCCGAGGACGTCTACGCCGGGAACCTGCTCTCGGCGATCGAGGCCATCGACGCGGGGGTGACCACCACGGTCGACTGGTCGCACGGACTGCGCACCGTGGACCACGCCGAGGCCGCGCTGGAGGCGCTGCGCGAGGTGCCGGGCCGCTTCGTCCTGGCGTACGGCAACATCTTCGGCGCCCCGTGGGAGTGGGCACCGAGCCCGGAGGTCCGCGGGTTCGTTTCGCGCCACTTCTCGAGCCCGACGGACATGCTCGGGTGCCAGCTGGCGTTCGACGTCACCGGTCAGCCCGAGTTCCCCGAGAAGGCCGCCTTCGAGGCTGCGCGCGACATGGGCCTTCGGGTGACCACGCACGCGGGTGTGTGGGGCGCCACCGACGACAAGGGCATCCTCCAGATGGCGGAGCACGGGTTCATGACCGACGACGTCACCTACGTGCACGCCTCGACGCTGACCGAGGACTCGTACCAGCGGATCGCCGCTTCGGGCGCCTACGCCTCGGTGGCGACCGAGAGCGAGGCCAACGCCGGCCAGGGCTACCCGACGTCGTGGAACCTCCGCCGTCACGGCATCCCGGTGTCGCTCTCGACCGACACGAGCGTCTGGTGGAGCGCCGACATGTTCTCCGCCATGCGGGCCACGCTCGACTTCGACCGTTCCCGCGAGCACCAGGAGGCCCACGGCCGCAGCGAGACGTGCGTGACGAGCGGGGTGCGCGCGGAGGAAGTCGTCCGGTGGGGGACGCTCGGCGGGGCAGAGGCCCTCGGGCTCGGTGACGTCGTGGGGAGCCTCGAGCAGGGCAAGAAGGCCGACGTCGTGCTCGTGAAGAACGACCGCTCGCCGGCGATGTTCCCGGTGCTGAACCCCTCCGGCCACGTCGTCTTCCAGGCGGGACGGGGAGACGTCCACACCGTCATGGTGAACGGCAGGATCGTGAAGTACGACCACGAGCTGCTCGGCGTCGACCTGGCGAAGGCCCGAAGGGTCGTGGAGGCGACCGTCGAGCACGCGCTCGGCGAGCTCGGGAAGGGGGAGTGGACCGACGCCATGTGCCCGGAGCTGCCGACGTCCGAGCCGATCCCCAATCCCTACCTCGCGGCACGGCGCCAGGGGGCGTCCGGCTGAGCGACCGGTCCATCCGGCATCCCGGGCGGGTCAGGGCTGGCTGGACCGTTCGGCCAGCCGGGCCCAGTGCGACGGCCACCGGTAGGAGTGGCGGCGCGGGGGCTGCGGTGCCTGGGTCTCGATCCAGCGGACGTGGCCACCGCTCGTGTTGAAGAAGCCGTGGAGAACGCCGACGCCGCAGAAGAGGACCTCGCCCGCGCGGAAGGTGCGGACCTCCCCTTCGATCTCCCCTTCGATCTCCCCTTGGAGAAAGAAGTACGACTCCTCGAACGGGTGGTCGTGCACCTGGGCTGCGCCACCCGGCTCGTAGTCGACCATGAACATCGTGGACAGGTCGGCGCCGAGACCGGGGTCGACCATCATCTTCACGGAGATGCCGCTGTAGGCCAGGAGCGCGGTGTCCATCCCCGCCGGTGCCCGTCCCCGGGCGGGGTCGTGGAGGGCCAGCGCGTCCGCCTGCGAGTCGGTACCGGCGAAGTGCCCGAAGTGGCGGAGCGTCGGGTCGCCGAACGGCGGCCGGTCGGCTCGACCGGCTCGGCCCGCAGGGGGGAGAGCCGACGGGTCTGACAGCACGACGGTGTCGTCCGGCCGCCCGGTGAGGTGCGGGCTGCCGAGCTCGAGCCACACGGCGTCCCCTCCGGCCGGAGCGCTCCAGCGGTGGGGGGTGCCGACCGGGAAGAGGACGTAGTCGCCGGGCTCGAGCGCATAACCGGTGTCCCCCAGCTCCACGACCGGCCTGCCCTGCAGCACGTAGGCGGACTGCTCGAAGGAGTGCGCGTGCCGCGGCGTGCGCGCGCCCTCGGACAGTCGGGCGAGACCGAGGTCGGTGTGGACCGCGCCCATCGAGCGGTCGACCAGGCTCTGGTGCGCGTACCCGGGCACCGAGCCGTCCCGGCCGTCGTCCTCGAACGCGTGCTGCCAGCTCCTCACGTGGATCATCGGACATCTCTACCAGGTGGCGACCGTCGCCTCGTGGAACGCCCGATGCGTCCCTCCGCGCGCAGTGGTCATTGTCGATCTCGCAACGCTCGTTGAGTCTGCAACAACCCTTGACGCACGGTGCATTGTCCAGTAGACAACGATCCAGTCGGTAGTTGTGCGCCGCGCAGCGCACGTCGGGCTGGCCGGGAGATACCGGGCTCGTCTCGTCGTTGATCGGCTCGCAGCTGTCTGCTCCCAGCACAAGAGCCGTCCCCGGAGTCGAGCTCCGAGCGGAGGGACGGTGGTGTCGGTCTCGGGCTGGGTGGCGGGACCTGAAGGTGTCCTGTTCGACACGGCTTCGGACCACCCGGTGCTGCCCGCTACCGCGACCACCAGAGCTGATCCGCCCACCGCCTGCGACGGGACACCCCGTGGTGTCTCGCTCGGGTGAGCGATGGGAGGACGACAGATGGGCGCTTGCACTGGTTTGCGGCTTGTCCTCAAGGGGCTCGTGGGCTCGGTCCTTGTGATCGGAGGGCTGTCGCTCGCCACCCCGGCGGGCGCCGTGGGTACAACGGTGACCCTCTATGTGAGGCCGTCGTCGACCGGGACGACCTGCACGTCCAAGACAGCGGGCTCTGCGGCCACAGACGCGTGCACCCTCACACGGGCCATCACCCAGGCCGAGACGGAGAACACAGATGCCGTCGTCATCACAGTGGGAGCGGGCACGTACACCGCCACCGGCCCACCCCCCACGATCTCCGCATCGGGACTCCACTCCCTCGCCATCGAGGGCGCCGGGGCCTCGACGACCACGGTGACAGGAGGGTCGACGTACGAGGACTTCGAGGTGACAAGCGGGACAGTCACGATCAGCGGGCTGTCGATCGACGACGGTACCCACGGTGCGGGCGGAGGCATCTACAACTACCAAGGCACGCTCACCCTGAGCGGCGACACCCTGGCAGACGACTCGGCCACATTTGGCGGGGCCATCCTCAACGAGGCCGGCACGCTCACCCTGAGCGACGACACGCTCTCGCACGACTCGGCGACCACATATGGAGGCGGGCTCGACAACGCCGGGCCGGCGCACTTCACCAATGTCACGTTCTTCGCAGACAACTCCAAGTATGGAGGCGCCTACGACGGCTACACCGGGGTCACCGTGACGTTCGCGGACGTGACGTTCGCCGCAGACAGTGGGTCCGTGAGCGGTGGTGCCATCCACCAGACAACACCAACAACATCGACGACGGTCTCGGACTCGATCTTCTCGAAGGCGACGTGCGGAGGAACCGCAGTCGTCGACGGCGGCCACAACGTCGAGACAGGGGACAGCTGCGTCTTCGGAGGGGCGAGCCTGAACACATCGACAACGATCCACCTCCACCCCCTCGCCGCCAACACATCGACGGGGCCCGAGACCATGGCGATCGGGAAGACAAGCTCGGCGTTCGAGCACGTACCGAAGACAACATGTTTGGTGACCGCGACGACCGACGAGCGCGGAGACCGTCGCCCCGGGATCGCGGGAGGGATGTGCGACGCCGGCGCCTACGAGTACCAGACAGGCGCAGTGCTTCCCACACCCCCGGCGCCGACAGCGACGCTCTACGTACGCCAAGGCGCCACCGGTTCGGCGTGCACAGGGACGACATCGACGCAGGCGTGCGGTTCCATCGAGACGGCTGCCACCGTCGCCGCTACAGACCCGGGCAAAGTCACCATCACAATCGGTGCGGGCACGTACGCCGGTAGCGTCACCATCTTCGACGTCGCGTTCTCGGCCCTCGTCATCGAGGGCGACGGCTCGTCGCCGACGGTGACAGGCTCGACATCGACGCGGGACTTCTCCGTGGTTACAGGGACAGTGACCATCGAGGGGCTCTCTATCGACCATGGTCATGCAGGAGAGGGAGGCGGGATCCTCAACTCCGGCACGCTCACCCTGACCGACGACACCTTCACAGACGACGCCGCCGCCTCAGACGGTGGTGGCGTGTTCAACACCGGAACCGTCACCCTGACGCACGACAGTTTTTCCACGGACTCAGCCGGATACGGCGGTGGGCTGTACAACTACACGGGAAGCAACGCTACCGTCACAGACGACGCGTTCTCGGGTGACATGACGACGGGGACAGGCGGCGGCGTGCTCAACGACGACGGCACCCTCGCGCTGACGCACGACACCTTCTCGACGGACTCGGCCCACTACGGTGGCGGACTCGAAAGCGTCTCCGGCAAGATCACCGTCACATACGACACGTTCTCGGGTGACACCGCGACCGGAACAGGAGGCGGCGCGCTCATCGTCGACGAGACCGCCACCCTGACGCACGACACCTTCTCGACAGACTCGGCCGAGTACGGCGGGGGGCTCAGCAACCAGATCGGCGACGTCACCGTGACAGATGACACCTTCTCCGGGGACAGCGCGACGACAACAGGCGGTGGCCTCACAAACTTCACAGGGGCTACCACGGTCCTGAACGACGACACCTTCTCGGGGGACACGGCGAAGGTCTCAGGCGGCGGCGCCGTCAGCAACTACACATCCACTTCGACCGTCAAATTGGCCGCGTCGGTCCTGGACGGCTCCTCGTGTAGCAACAAGGGCGGGACCTTCTCGGGCGACTACGACGTCGTGACGACGACAACATGCAAGATCGGCACAGGTTCGGTGCAGGTGACCGCGACAACGATCGATCTCACAACCACGCTCGCGGCCAACACATCGACCGGTCCCGAGACCCTCGCGCTTCTGCCCACAAGCCCGGCCGTCGACGTCGTGCCCAAGACAGTGTGCACGGTCACAACTGACGAGCGGGGCGACCCCCGCCCGGGGGACACGACAGCGAGCCACCTCCAGACGAGCTGTGACGCCGGCGCCTACGAGCTCCAGCACGCGATCGTGACGCTCACCCAGACGACACCAACGTCGGGTTCGACGACAGAGGGGACTGCGGCGACCTTCGATCTGGCCGTCACAAACCAGCCCAAGACAAGCGGCCCGCTCACCTTCGAAACGACCGGCACGCTGCCGACAGGGGTGACCGTGTCCCCCTCGGGGGCGATCTCGGTCGCTGCGACCGTGGCGATCGGCACCTACACACTTTCCGGCACCGTGAACGACCCGCTCCACGACACAGGGAGGTGGACCTTCACCCTCGAGGTCGTGAAGGTGAAAGACCCCACCACGACCACGCTCTTGATCTCCCCGTCCGCTGAGCACCTCGGGGTCGAGACATTGGCCACCCTCACCGTGACCGTAAGGGGAACAGCAGCGACACACGGCTACCCACAGGGCACGGTCAGCGTGGAGACAACGGCGACTTCGTCGCCGGTCGCCCTCGACTGCGCGCCGGTCGGTGACGCCACAGGAGACGTCGCGACCTTCACCTGCCACCCGACATCGGGGACCGCGCTCGCAGCGGGCACCCACACACTCGAGGCCACCTTCACGCCGACATCGACGGCATCGTCGACCACATCGGCGTACGCCTACGCGGGCTCTACCTCGAGACCGGAGTCTTTCGAGGTCACGGTGACGACGCCGGTGACCCTCTACGTGAGGCCCTCGTCGACCGGGACCACCTGCACGACCGCGACAGTCGGCTCTGCGACGACAGACGCGTGCACTCTCACACAGGCGATCACCCAGGCTGAGATGCACAAGACAGATGTCGTGATCCTCACAGTGGGTGCGGGCACGTACACCGCCACCGGCACACCCACCCCGATCTCCGCCTCGACACTCCACTCCCTCACCATCGAGGGCGCTGGGGCTTCGACGACCACGCTGACAGGCGCGACATCGACGCAGGACTTCTCGGTGACGGGCGGGACGGTGACTATCGAGGATCTCTCGATCGACCACGGTCACGCGGCAGAAGGAGGCGGGGTCGTCAACGCTGGCACGCTCACCTTGAGCGACGACACCTTCACACACGACTCGGCGACATTCACAGGCGGTGGCCTGTTCGACAAAGACGGCACCGTGACCCTGACGCACGACACCTTCTCGACAGACTCAGCCCGGACAGGCGGGGGGTTCGCCAACGAGGCCGGCCAGGTCAGGGCGACAGACGACACCTTCTCGCGGGACACGGCGACCACAACAGGCGGCGGAGGGTTCACAACCTTCCTAGGAGGCACCGTGGTGCTGACCGATGACACCTTCTCGGGGGACACGGCCAGCACAGGCGGCGCCTTCAAGAGCTCCTCGTCGTCCGTCACGATGACCGCGTCGGTCCTGGACGGCTCTTCGTGTAGCAACAAGGGAACCTTCTCGGGTGACTACGACGTGGTGACGACGACAACATGCAAGATCGGCACAGGTTCCGTGCAGGTGACCACGACAACGATCGATCTCACAACGACGCTCGCGGCCAACACATCAACCGGCCCCGAGACGCTCGCGCTTCTGCCCACAAGCCCGGCCGTCAACGTCGTGCCCAAGTCAGTGTGCACGGCGACGACCACCGACGAGCGGGGCGACAACCGGCCTGGGGACACCCCGGGCACCGACCACACAACAACCTGTGACGCCGGCGCCTACGAGCTCCAGCACGCGATCGTGACGCTCACCCAGACGACACCAACGTCGGGTTCGACGACAGTGGGGACTCCGGCGACATTCCAGCTGGCCGTCACAGACCA
>JASHYA010000082.1 GCA_030043315.1 Acidimicrobiales bacterium | reverse complement strand
GCGCGCGCCGGCTGACGCCCCGGCGAGCCGCGGCGTCGTGGCCCGGCTCGCGGGACGCCTCGGCCCGCGAGCCCGCCTCGATGAACCGCTCGGTGCCCTCACCACCTACCGTGTCGGAGGCAACGCCGCGCTGGTGGTCGACGTCGAGAGCGAAGACGACCTCGCGCTGGTGCGTGACGCCCTGGCGTCGAGCGGCGCCGCGGGCCACCTCCCGGTGCTCGTGCTCGGGAAGGGGTCGAACCTGCTCGTGGCGGACACCGGGTTCCCCGGCCTCGTGGTGCGGCCCGGAGGTCGTCTCGCAGGCCTCGAGGTCCACGACGCTGCGGACCCCTCCGGCGCCGACGACCCCGTGGTCGTCCGGGCGGGCGGCGCACTGGGGCTCCCGGTGCTCGCGCGCCGCACGGTCGACGCCGGAGTGCGAGGTCTCGAGTGGGCGGTCGGGATCCCCGGCACCGTCGGCGGCGCGCTCAAGATGAACGCCGGCGGCCACGGCGCGGACACCGCCTCGTGCCTCGTCCGGTACCGGTCGGTGGACCTGGTCGGGACGGGCGGCGGCGAGGCCGGTGCCGACCGCTTGCGCCTCGGCTACCGCAGCTCGGCCCTCGGCGACGAAGAGGTGGTGGTGTGGGCCGAGTTCGCAGCCCGGCGGGGGGATCCCGTCGAGGGGAAGGCGCTCGTGACCGAGATCGTCCGATGGCGCCGGGAGCACCAGCCGGGAGGGAGCAACGCAGGGTCGGTGTTCACGAACCCCCCCGACGACTCGGCGGGCCGCCTGGTCGAGGCGGCGGGGTTGAAGGGGTTCCGTCTCCGGAGCGCCCGGGTGTCCGAGAAGCACGCCAACTTCATCCAGGCCGACGAGGGCGGCAAGGCCGCAGACGTCGTCGCCCTGATGGCCCACGTACGACGGACGGTGGCGGCGACGACCGGGGTCGACCTTTTGCCCGAGGTGAAGCTCGTCGGCTTCGGCGACGACCCCCTCGGCGGCGACCCCCTCGGTCACGCTCCCCTCGGTGGCGCTCGGGGCGCGGGAAGGGTGGACGGGTGAAGTCGCCCCCGGCGGCCGAGCCCCGTACGCGCGCCCCGACGCGTCCGGGGCAGCGGATGTCGCCGATCGACCCGCGGATCCGCGCCCGCCGGGCCGAGGTCCTCCGGCACGAAGCGCGGCGACGGCTGCGGGTCGCGCTCGTCGTGATGGGAGTGGTCGGGCTCGTCGTCGCCGGTTGGTTCGCACTGCACTCGAGGTGGTTCTCGGCACGGGTCGTGACGGTCGTCGGTGCGGTCCACACCCCCGTCGGCCAGATCGTGGCCGCCGCCGGGCTCAGCGACCATCCTCCGCTCATCGACGTCGGCGCGGCGGCGACGGCAGGGGTCGAGCGGCTGCCCTGGGTCGCGCACGCGACCGTCACGCGCGAGTGGCCGGACGGCGTGCGGATCACCGTGGAGGAGCGGACGGGTGTCGCCGACGTGCGGGAAGTGCCCGCGACCGCGGGCTGGGCGCTCGTGGACCGGACCGGGAGGGTCCTCGCGTTGCAGGCACGGCCGCAAGCGGGGCTGCCTCGCGTCGCCGGCACCGAGCCTCCGGGGCCGCCGGGCTCGACTGCAGCCTCGCTGCGCGCAGCGCTCCTCGTGGTGACCTCGGTCCCGAAGGCCTTCGCCCGCCAGGTCGCGAGCGTCACCGAGGACCGTGCCGACGACGTCACCCTCCACTTGAGGTCGGCGCTGACCGTCTACCTCGGCTCGACGGACCAGCTGTCCGAGAAGTACGAGGACGTCGCCGCCATCCTGAAGGGCGCGGACCTCGAGACGGGATCGGTGATCGACGTTGCGGCGCCCGCCACTCCGGTCGTGAAACCCTGAGCAGCCGCCCGTTTCCCCCCGTATCGACCTGGATCCGGACCGCCGGCGCCGTCCGGGAGCGCGCAGCTCTTCGTGGTTGCAGCACCGAAGCGTCGACCTCCCGTCACCTGTGCCGCTTGACCCGGCTCCGTGGGCTCCCTTATGGTGTCGGCGGATGGCGTCCACCGACGTCGACCTCCGCGTCAGCTTGATGGTCGCTGCGCTGCGGAGCCCGCTCCCTGGCCGGCCCGCCCAAGCGACAACCGGGCATGCGACCGGACGGCGGTCGTCGAAGTATCGAGGGAGCACATGACCATTCCGTCACAGAGCAACTACCTCGCGCTGATCAAGGTGGTCGGCGTCGGGGGTGGTGGCGTCAACGCGGTGAACCGCATGATCGACGCCGGGTTGAAGCACGTGGAGTTCATCGCGGCGAACACGGACGCGCAGGCGTTGCTCATGAGCGACGCAGACCTGAAGCTCGACATCGGTCGCCAGCTCACCAAGGGGCTGGGTGCCGGCAGCGACCCGGAGATCGGGCGGCAGGCGGCGGAGGAGCACCGTGGCGAGATCGAAGAGGCGCTGCAGGGCGCGGACATGGTCTTCATCACCGCGGGAAAGGGGGGCGGCACCGGAACGGGCGCGGCCCCGGTGGTCGCGGAGGTCGCCAAGGGGCTGGGCGCGCTGACGATCGGCGTGGTCACGAGGCCGTTCACCTTCGAGGGTCGCCGCCGGGCGATGCAGGCGGAAAAGGGCATCCAGAACCTGAAGGAGAAGGTGGACACCCTCATCGTCATCCCGAACGACCGCCTGCTCACGGTGTCGACGGAGAAGACCTCGATGGTCAACGCGTTCAAGATGGCCGACGAGGTCCTCTTGCAGGGCGTGCGCGGGATCACGGACCTCATCACGGTGCCCGGGCTCATCAACACGGACTTCGCCGACGTGCGAATGATCATGCTGAACGCGGGGACCGCCATCATGGGGATCGGAAGCGCGAGCGGGGAGGGCCGGTCGGTCAGCGCGGCCCGTGCGGCGATCACCAGCCCGCTGCTCGAGGCCTCGATCGACGGGGCCCGTGGCATCCTGCTCAACATCGCGGGTGGCAGCGATCTGGGTCTGTTCGAGGTGAACGAGGCGGCCGAGATCATCCACGGCGTCGCCCACCCCGACGCCAACATCATCTTCGGTGCCGTGATCGACGACAACATGGGCGACGAGGTGCGCGTCACGGTGATCGCGGCGGGCTTCGAACGTTGGGAGGAGCAGTCCGGTCCGGTGGAGCGCCCTGACAAGTCGCTCAACCTCGAGTCCTCCGTTCCGATGGACATCTTCGGCGAGAACAGCGGAAACGGCGACATCGAGCTCGACGACGACTTCGACGTCCCGTCGTTCCTGCGCTGACCGACCGGCCGATTCTCGCCCCCCAGGGGGCCGGCGGGGCCCTGGACCTGACGGCCGCGCTCGCGAGGGTGCGCGAGCGCATCGCGGTCGCAGGGGGAGACCCCACCGCGGTCCGCGTCGTGGCCGTGACGAAGGGGTTCGGCGCGGACGCGGTCCGTGCGGCGTTGCGTGCGGGACTCGGAGACGTCGGCGAGAACTACGCGCAGGAGCTGCTGGCCAAAGACGAGGCGGTGCGGACGGCCAGGCGCGGGGACTCGAGCGACGAGTCACCGGTGGAACCCGAGGTGCGTTGGCACTTCCTCGGCGCCGTCCAACGCAACAAGGTTGCGGCTCTCGCCCCGGTCGTCTCGTGCTGGCAAGCGGTCGCCCGGGCGGTCGAGGGTGAGGCGATCGCCCGCCGGCGCCCGGGTGCGGTCGTGCTGGTCGAGGTGGACACCACGGAGGACCCCGGGCGCAACGGCTGCTCGCCGGAGCAGGTGCCTGCGCTCGTCGCCGAGTTGCGCGCCGCTCACCTGGACGTTCGCGGATTGATGACGGTGGGGCCGACGGATCCCGAGGGAGCCCGGCGCGCGTTCAGGTCCGTCCGGGCGCTCGCCGACGAGCTCGGTCTCCCCGAGCGGTCGATGGGGATGAGCGACGACCTCGAGCTCGCGGTCGTCGAAGGCTCCACGATGGTTCGCGTGGGACGGGCGCTCTTCGGCGATCGGCCGGCTCGTCGCGTGACCGCAACGTGACGGGGCGGTGTCCGCCCGATCGGCGGGGGAGGCGGTACGCTACGCCACGAGGAGCGATGCGATGCCCACCTTCTTGAAAAAGACCATGGTGTATCTCGGCCTGCTCGAGGACGAGTACGACGAGTACGACGACTTCGACGATCACCCGCAGCGCAACTTCGCGTCGCCGCGCGCGGAACCGCGCTCCCAGCGCGAGCCTGAGTACGTCGAGGAAGAGCGCGCGGCGACGATGCCTGTCGGTCGGATCCGGACGATTCCGCGTGAGGTCGCCCCGTCGACTTCCACCTTCGGGTCCGGCGTGATCGCGACCCGCCCGCCCCTGATCCGTCCGATGAGCGCCGGCGAGGCGACCCGCGTGCAGGTCGTCGCACCGACCCGCTTCGGCGACGCCAAGGAGATCGCCGACTGTCTCAAGGCGAACCGACCGGTGATCGTGAACTTGCAGGTGGCCGAGCGCGATCTCCAGCGGCGCATGATCGACTTCTGCAGTGGCGTCACGTACGCGTTGAGCGGCGAGATGGAAAAGGTCGCCGAAGAGGTGTTCCTGCTCGCTCCGACCAACGTGAAGGTGTCCGAGGAGGAGCGCCAGCGTTTGCAGGAGCGGGGTTACGGACGTAACTGATCCGTGGACGCTGTCCGATGAGCCTGTGGAGCATCCTCGCCTACATCGTCGAGTTGTATGTCGTGGTCCTTATCGCGCGTGCGCTGCTGAGCTGGCTGCCGGCGCGACCGGGAACCGCGCTGTACCGGTTGGTGCGCGTGCTCGACGCGCTCACCGAACCGGTTCTTAGGCCGATCCGGCGGGTGCTCCCACCGATCCGCGCCGGCGGGATGGGGATCGACCTCTCGATCATCATCGTGGTGATCGTCGCCCAGCTCGTCGTCGTCCCACTTCTGCGCGGCTGACGGCAACGCGGTCTGCACCGGGACCCGCGCTCCTCGCGCACTTGCCGCGGGTCTGCACCATCCGGGGTCGGAGAAGACCGCAGGAGTACACTCGGCGCGCATGGACGACGCCGCTGGTTCCCACTCGATCCTCGACACGTTGCGGACCGTCGAGTTCCGCCTCGGGCTGAAGGGGTACAACGTCGACGAAGTCGACGAGTACCTCGAGAAGGCGGCCGTCGAGGCGGAGCAGATCCAGGAGCGGCTCCGGACCGCGAACGAGCGTCTCCGCCACGCCACCGAGCGGATCGCGCAGCTCGAGGTGGAGGTCCAGCACCCGACGGCGGAGCGCACCCTCGCACGGCAGCCGCCCGCTCCCGAGGCACTCACCGTGGCGCCCACCCAGTCCGAGCAGCCAGTCTCGGTCACCGAAGACACGCTCCAGAGGACGCTCCTGCTCGCGCAGAAGTTCGTGGACCAGACGAAGCGGGAGAGCGAGGCGGAAGCCGCGCAGGTGGTCAGCCGGGCCGAGGAGCGGGCCCGTGCGCTGCTCGCCCAGGCCGAAGAGCGCGCCCGCCGGCTGGCCTCCGAGACCGAGGACCGGCTGCGCGACGAGGTCGCGCGGCTCGAAGAGACCCGGGCCCACCTCAGGGGCGATGTGGAGGAGATGAGCCGGTACCTCGAGGAGCAGCGCACGAGGGTCCGCACCTCGCTCGTCGAGGCGCTCAGCTGGGTCGACGAGCGGATGCACGCGCCCACCGTAAGTGCAGGGAAGGGGGCCGGGGAAGGTGGCGCCGGCGGGCGGGACGCCGACCGCCAATCCTCCGGCGAGGCGGCCGGGCGTGCCGTACCAGCGGAGCTCGCCGGTGCAGGCGGCCCCCCAGGTTCGAGCGAACAGCGGGTCGCCGGCACGGGCTCCCTCGTCGCCGCTGGGACGCGTCCGCAGGTGGTGCCGTCTGCATCCGTTGCGCCCGAACGCCAGCAGCCGCCTTCCGTGCCGTCGCGTCCCCCCACCGCCGTGCCCGCGCCGGATCGGACCCAGGCGCCGGTCGGGGCCGGCCTCGGGCTCATGAAGGGCGGCCTCTTCGAAGCCGGACGGGAGGAGACGAACGCGCTCGAGGGGAACAAGCTCGCCGACTGACGTCAGTCGTCTGGTCGCTGCGTGCGTCGCTGCGTGCCGGGGGGTGGTTGAAGGGGCGCGCGCGGTCCGCTAGGGTCACCGGCTCCCGCTATCGGCGCACCTGCGCCTCGGCGGCGGGTCGGAGAGGAGGGCCAGATGACGCCAGCGACGACGGCCGGCGCGTCGAGGGCGACGCGGACGTCACAGCCGGCGGCGCGGTCGTCGCAACGGGCGAAGAAGGCCTCGACCACGTCGGCCCCGTCGACCAAGGCCCCGTCGACCAAGGCCCCGTCGACCAAGGCGGCGTCGAGCAAGGCGGCGCAGCCGCCGGTGGCAAAAGGGGCCGGAAGAGGGAAAATCGCCGGCAGCCAGGCAGCCGCTCCCGCGGGTGCCGACCGGAAGGCGAAGCCCGCTCCCGCCAAGGCCGTCGCACGTGCCCGCGCCGCCGCACCCACCGCCGGTCCCGCGAAGTCCGTGCATCGGCCGGCCCCGTCCGGTACCCGGCAGACCGCCTCCTCGACGCGAGGCGCAGGGAGCGCGACGACCAAGGCCGCAGGCAAGTCGGCCGCGAAGGAGACCGCCAAGGAGACGGCCAAGAAGGGGTCGACCTCTCGAGCGACGAAGGAAGCGACGAAGGAGAAGAAGGTCCCCGGCGTGTCCACGGTCGCGAAGGCGAAGACGCCCCGGCAAGCGGCGCAGGCGACGTCGGGACCGCCGGCGACGGCTTCGCCCCAGAAGAAGCCGGCGAGCCGGCGTGCCGCCACCCCCGCGGGTCCCTACGCCAAGGACGAGAAGTTCCTGGCCGAGCAGCGCCAGCTTCTCGAGGCCGAACGGGCCGTCTACGTCGCGCAGGCGTACGACCTGAAGGCGGAGGCGGACTCACTCGCCCAAGAGCGCGAGCCCGGGGACGTGCAGTTCGACGAGGAGTCGGGGGAGGGCGGCACCGTCACCGTCGACCGCGAGCGCGACCTCGCCCTGTCCGCACAGGCGTTGGCCGCCGTCGAGGAGATCGACGCCGCGTTGGCGAGGATCGCCGGCCGCACCTACGGCGAGTGCGAGCGATGCCAGCAGCCGATTCCGAAGCCCCGGCTGAAGGCGCTGCCCTACGCGAGGCTGTGCGTCGCGTGCAAGAGCGGAGGGCTCTCGCGACGCTGACCGGGGCGCGCCGTCGTGCGCTCGTCACGACCGCCACGCTCACGGTGGTGGTGATCGCGGCGGACCAGGCCACCACGTCATGGGCGCTCGCGGGCCTGCACCACCCGGTCCACCTCGTCGGTCCGCTCGGCCTTGCGCTCGAGTACAACTCTGGAACCGCGTTCAGCCTGCTCCACGGCGCAGGGGATTGGCTCGTCCCCCTCGTGGTGGTGATCCTCCTCGGGGTGGGCTGGCTGGCCTGGCGTACGAGCCGAACGCTGCTGGCCGTGGCCTACGGGCTCGTGCTGGGTGGCGCGCTCGGCAACCTCGCCGACCGACTGCTGCGCGGCCACCACGGGGACGTCGTGGATTTCGTGACCCTCAGCCACTGGCCGACGTTCAACCTCGCCGACGCGTCCCTCACCGTCGGGGTCGTGCTGTTGATCGTGGCCGTGCTGTTCCCACACCAGGACGCCGGTGCCGACGACGGCGAACGCGAGCAGGACCAGGCGGTCACGCCTGGCCGGGTCGAGCGTCAGTGACGGATCCGCCCGGGCAGTTGGTCGTGCGGGTGCCCGAGACGCTCGCAGGAGTGCGCGTGGACCGAGCGGTGTCGGTCCTCACGGGCGTGTCGAGGTCCGAAGCGGTTGACCTCGTCGACGCCGGACGCGTGCTTGTCGACGGGCGAGCCGTCGAGCGCCGCAGCGCACCGCTCCTCGCAGGGAGCGAGCTCACCGTGGCGCTCCCCGAGGCGTCGCCTCCCCTGGAGCCTGACGGGAGCGTGTCCTTCGACGTCGTCTACGAGGACCGGGATCTCGTCGTGGTCGACAAGCCGCCAGGAGTGGTCGTGCACCCGGGGGCCGGGACACGTGGCGGGACGCTCATCGCCGGCCTGCTCGCCCGCTACCCGGACATGGCGACACTGGCGGCCGTCTCGGATCCCATCCGCCCGGGTGTCGTCCACCGCCTCGACAGGGGCACCTCCGGACTGCTCGTCGTCGCGCGCTCGGTCGTCGCGTACCGCTCGCTCGTTGCCCAGATGGGCGCGCGCACCGTGGGGCGCCGCTACCTCGCGCTCGTGGCAGGCACCCTTCCCGACGAGCGTGGGGTCGTGGACGCCCCGGTCGGCCGGTCGACGAGGACGCCCACCAAGATGGCCGTCACCCCGGCGGGCCGGCCTGCACGGACGCGCTATGTGGTCGTGGAGCGATACGACCGTCTCTTCGACGGAGACCGGTGGGCGGAACTGCCGGCGTCGCTCCTCGCGTGCGTCCTCGAGACGGGGCGGACCCATCAGATCAGGGTGCACTTCGCGGCCATCGGCCACCCGGTCGTCGGCGACGATCGTTACGGGACGAGGGCGACGCAAGGGGTGCTCGCCCAGGGACGGCTCTTCCTGCACGCGGCCGAGCTCTCGATCGACCACCCGGTCTCCGGCGACCGGATGACCTGGACCTCGCCGTTGCCGGCGGACCTGCGCGTGGTGCTCGAAGGCGCGACCGACTGAACGGTCGGATCCGTCAGGCCGCCGCGTCCTGCGCGCCGACGACGACGCGGTCGGCGGAGAGGGTCGCGAGAGCCTCCTCTTCAGCGCGTCGCACCCGGCGCACCCCGACCCCGAGCCGCTCGGCGGTCGTCTGCAGCGATGCCGGGCTGTCGCCGCCGAAGCCGAACCGCAGCCGCAGCACGTCGCGCTGCAGCTCGGGCAGCCGGTCCACGGCGTCGCGGATCCGCTCGAAGACCATCTCGCGATCGACCTGCTCGGCCCAGTTTTCGGCGTCCGGCGCGACCAGCTCCCCGAGGGTGGTGGACGAGTCCACGGCCGCCGGCTGGTCGAGGCTGGCCGTCACGCGAGCGATGTCCTCGAGGCTGCGACGCTCGTCACGCGTCATGCCCGTTGCCTCGGTCAGCTCCTCGTCGGTGGGCTGTCGTCCGAGCTGGCTCGCAAGCTCGGCGGCGATCGCGTCGAGCCGCTGGATGCGCTCACCGACCTCGAGCGGGATCCGGATCGTGCGTCCGTGCTGCTGCACGGCTCGCTGGAGCGCCTGACGGATCCACCACGTGGCGTAGGTGGAGAAGCGGAAGCCCCGCTCCCAGTCGAACTTCTCGACCGCTCGGAGCAGCCCGAAGGTGCCTTCCTGCACGAGGTCGGCCAGGTCGACGCCACGGTCCTGGTACCGGCGGGCCCAGTGGACGACGAGGCGCAGGTTGGCGGCCACCATCTGCTTGCGCGCGCTCTCGTCGCCCGCAGCAACCCGCTTCGCGAGTGCGATCTGCTGCTCGTGGTCCGGCATCGGGTACTGGTCGAGGTCGCGCAGCAGCAGGCCGAGGCTGTCGATCGTCGCTGCGCTGCTCTTGGTCGAGGTGCTCATGATCCCGTATTTCGTCGCTCTCTACTGGTTCTTCTCGTTCTGGTCCTTCTGGACGTCCTCTGACGCTTGGCCTGGGCTCGGGCCCTCCGCACTCCACCGGACTAGCCCTACCCCTTCTGGCGTCTACAACGCCCATGCCCCCCGCGCCATTCCGTTTCGTTACGAAGTCGAGCGCTTGGACGTCGGTTGCGGCGGGGGGCCCGGGGGTGGTGGTGTTTGGCGTGTGAACCTCTGGTTGGTCCGGCACGGCGACACCTCCTGGAGCGAGTCGGGCCGCCACACGGGCCTCACCGACCTGCCGCTGCTCCCGGAGGGAGAGGCCGAGGCCGTGGCGGTCGGCCGATGGCTCGCCCGGGCCGTCCCGGACCCCGTGCTCGTGCTCACGAGCCCGCTCGAGCGGGCTGCCGAGACCTGCCGGCTGGCGGGCTTCGGGGACCGTGCCGCAACCTGCGATGACCTCGTCGAGTGGGACTACGGCGACTTCGAGGGCCGGACGACCGACCAGATCCGCCAGGAGCGGCCCGGCTGGACCTTGTGGGTGGACGGCGTGGCGGGAGGAGAGTCGGCGGCCGACGTCGGCCGCCGAGCCGACCGCGTGATCGAGCGGGCACTGGGGGCCGGCGGCGACGTGATCCTCTTCTCGCACGGCCACTTCCTCCGGGTGCTCGCGGCCCGATGGGTCGGGCTCCCGCCGGTCGGCGGACGCCTCCTCGCACTCGGCGCCGCCGGGGTGTGCGAGCTCGGATGGGAGCACGAGACCCAGGTCGTCGCGCGTTGGAACGTTGCGGTGACCTCGGCCCCCGAATAGCCGGTCAGGACCTGGAGGCGGTCAGGTCCGGGAGGAGACGAGGGACTCGAGCGCCCCCTCGAGGGCTGCACGGCGCTGCCCACCGGTCGGCGGCGCGGCGTTGCCCCGCGCCCGCTCGACCATCTCGGCGAGGGTGAAGGACTGCAGGTGCTCGCGGATGGTCGCCCCGACGTCGGCCCACACCGCCAATAGGACGCACTGCCCCTCGTGGTCGCACGCCCCGTTCTCGTGCGGCTCGCCGAAGTCGCCGGCCACGATCGGGCCGTCGACCGCCGCCACCACCTGGGCGAGGGTGATGTCGGCCGGCTGGCGAGCGAGCACGTAGCCGCCGCCCACGCCCCGCTTCGAACGGACGAGCCCCGCCCCTTTCAACGCGAGAAGGATCTGCTCGAGGTACGGCTGGGGGAGCCCCGTCCGTTCTGCGATGTCGCGGACGGAGGTGGGTGTCGAGGTCGCGCCGTGAAGCGCCAGGGAGAGCAAGGCCCTGCACGCATAGTCGCCGCGGGTGGACACTCTCACGCGACCCGATGTTACGGCGCGGCGAGCTCTACCCGGCGGCGCGCCGGCCTCCCTCCTTGTCCACGAACGGTGAGACACCCACCCGGCGCAGTGACACACGCGGTCATCGCCTCGGACCGCCACGCCCTGAAGGTGGGGTCGGCCCGTGCGCGAGGGACTTTGCGGCAGGTTTTGCCGGCGGCTTCCTTGGAGGACGAAGACGCCGCCTCCTGTCGCGGCCGGCCGGTCACGTCTCGCCCGGCGATCTGGGTGCCCCCTACGCTGGGCGGCGATGGCCGTCCGCCCCGCACCGGCTGCGACGACGCCCGAGCCGGTGCTCCCTGACTTCGGTGGCCGCTGCCTGACCGAGGTCGTCCCCTCGCTCCTCGCAGAGGTGGAGCTCCTCCCCGAGGCAGAAGCAACGCCCGATCGGCCTCGGCCTGCCTGGCTGCCCGAGCCGGTCCACGGCGCACGGCAGGTGGCGCTCCTGGTGCTCGACGGCCTCGGCGCCAGGCAGCTCGAGCTACGCGCCCGGCGCCTGGCGCCGGTGCTCGGCAGCGGCACGGGCACGACCGTCACGTCGGTGGCGCCGAGCACGACGGCCACCGCACTCACCAGCCTCGCGACGGGGCTCGCCCCGGCCGCGCACGGCGTGGTCGGCTACCGCGTCGCGCTGGACGACCAGATCCTGAACGTCCTGAGGTGGCGTCTCGGTGGCCGTGACGGCCGTAGCCTCGTCCCCCCCAGAGGCTTCCAACCGTGCCAACCGTTCCCGCTGAGCCGTGGTCCCACGCCGGTCGTCTCCCGCCACGACTACGCCGCGACGGGCTTTACCGCGGCCCATCTCGGAGACTCGCCCCTCTACGGATGGCACACGCCTGCGGGCCTCGTGGTCGAGGTCCGGCATTTGCTCGAGCACGGCGCGAGCTTCGTCTACGCGTACTACGACGGCATCGACCGCACCGCGCACGCGTGCGGGCTGGACGACCACTATGACGCGGAGCTGCGCGCCGTCGACCGGATGGTCGCCGACCTCTTGGACGTGCTCCCTCCGGGCGCGGCACTGGTCGTCACGGCGGACCACGGCCAGGTCGAGGTCGGCTCGTCGATCGAGGTGCTCGGCGACGACATGATGGCAGCCGTCACGCTTCTCTCTGGAGAGGGACGGTTCCGCTGGCTGCACGCCCGGACCGGAGCGAACGACGAGCTTCTATCCGTCGCCGCCGAACGGTACGGCGACGTCGCGTGGGTGCGTGGCGCCGACCAGATCATCGACGACGGCTGGCTCGGTGGCGCCCCCAGCGCGGACGTGCGCGCGCGGCTCGGAGACGTCGCCCTCGTGCCGTTCGTCCCCACGGCCTTCTTGGACCCGGCCGACACCGGCGAGCAGCGCCTCGTCTGTCGGCACGGCTCGCTCACGTCCGAGGAGATGCTCGTCCCGTTGCTCGCGTGGGCGCCGAGGCGTTGAACGGTTGCACGGGCACGGTCACTCACCCGTAGCCCCGATCCTCTGGCATCATCGACCGCATGAGCGAGACGGACTCGATGCCGGAGACGGACGCCGACGGGGCGGTCTCGCCGGACGAGGTCCTGCCCGGGCCCGGCCGGACGTCCCGATCCGGGACAGGGGCCTCCCGGGAGGCCGGCTCCGGCGGCGGGCAGGCGGAAGGCGAGGAGGGCCGGGGAGCCATCGAGCAGCCCGGCAAGGTGCTGCGGATCGGCACCATGGTGAAGCAGCTCCTCGAAGAGGTCCGACAGGCACCGCTGGACGAGGCGGGACGCGTCCGGTTGAAGGAGATCTACGAGCAGTCGGTGCGCGAGGTCTCCACGGGCCTGTCGCCGGACCTGTCCGAGGAGCTCGAGCGCATGGTCTTCCCCTTCGACGCGGAGGTGCCCTCCGAGGCGGAGCTCCGGGTCGCGCAGGCGCAGCTGGTCGGTTGGCTGGAAGGGCTGTTCCACGGCATCCAGGCGACCCTTGTCGCCCAGCAGATGGCGGCCAGGTCGCAGCTCGACCAGATGCGCCAGCGAGGGCTGCCGCGCCCCGACGAAGACCAGTCGGCGCCGCGTCCCGGTACCTACCTGTGAACACCCGCCGAGCGTTCCGCCACGGACTCCGGACGGGACGGGGCGGCGCAGTCCGACACGAGAAGGGCTCCGACCTCGCCGTGGTCACGGATGTGAGCCATCGTCTCGGGCGGTAGAATCTCGTCATGCCGATGGTGGTCACAACGAAGGATTGCACCGCGCTCAGTGACGCTGAGCTGGAGGAACTTGCCGATCTCGGAGTAGAGCCCTCCGGGTTCGACATCGGGTTCCTGTCCAAAGAGCGTGAGGAGTGGGTGCTCGTGACGACCGTCCGGGACGGGAGGAAGCTCCGCGGCTACTCCTTCTGCACGCTCGAGCGGATCGGCGGCACCCCCTCGCTCCTCGTGGGCGTCGCGTCGGTGGACCGGACCACCCGAGCGGAGGCCGCGCTCAAGGCGATGATGGCGGACCAGTTCAGGCGGGCGTTGCTCGCCTTCCCCGACGAAGACGTCCTGCTCGGCACCAGGTTGCTCTGCGTCGACGGCCTCCGCGCCTTCGCGGGCCTCGCCGACGTCGTCCCCGCTGCGGGCCACCGTGCGTCCGGTGAGGAGCGGGCGTGGGCACGACGTCTCGCCAAGCGCTTCGGCTCGGAGGCGAGGCTCGACGACCGGTCCTTCGTCGTGAAGGGCGACGGCGGCGCGGCCGGCGGACTGGACTTCGTGCACCCCAAGGTGAAGCTGCCCGAGGGCGCGGCCGAGCTGTTCGCGCAGGTCGACTCGACGCGCGGTGACCGGCTGGTCGTCTTCGGGTGGGCGATGGCCGAGGATCTCGCCGGAGGACGGTTCTCCCGCTGACGGTGTCCGCAGCCCTCACGCGTTGACGGGGGCGCTACCGCACGGCACGCAGGGTGCCGACGTCGCGGGTCAACCTTTCGGCAGGACGGCCGCGCAGACCTTGTAGCAGTGCGCCGCGCGCGGGCTGCTCACCGCGACCAGGAGGTAGTGCGGGGAGAAGCCGAAGGCCGCGGTGAGCTGCTTGCCCGCGAGTCGGTCGCGGCGCGACGCGTCGA
>JASHYA010000081.1 GCA_030043315.1 Acidimicrobiales bacterium | reverse complement strand
GCGCCGCCGTCGGAACCTACGACGTGGCGGGGGGTGGAGGGTACCTCCTCGACGACAACTGGAACGGGTCCAGTTGGACACAGGTCAGCGGGTCGCAGTCGGGCGGCAGCACCTACTTCTCGCTGTCATGCGCGCCCGGGCTGTGCGTCGCCGTGGGCAACGCCGAGAACCACGGCGCCACCGAGACCTCGGTAGAGGAGGGCTGCTCGGCCGCCCGGTCATCCTCCGCCGATCTGGTCGCTGTCGACACCGCGAGCACGCCGAGCTGCGGTCTCAACGTCAGCGTCAAGGCCATCGCCGGCGGCCAGGCAGGGCTGGGATGGTACGCCCCAGTCAAGGAGCCGCTCTTCTACGGCACCAAGGGCGGGAGCCAAACGGAGGCAACCCGATGTGTGTCGGGGTGCATCGACCTGCTCATCAAGGTCACCGATCCCAACCACCTCGTCGATGGCAAGCCCAAGGGGGTCGGCGACGCCGACGTGGACGTCTCGGTCACCCCGGTGCCCGCTGCCTCCATCGCGCCCATGGCCAAGGGGGTCAAACCCGGGGTCGGCTATCTCTGTCTTGAGAGCAACCCGGAACGGTGTGGGTCGGGTCCCGACAGCGACCTGCCAGGGCTGCACACCGACGGGTCCGGCCAGGTCGTCGTCCGCTACTGGGTGCCGGGATTGTGGCGGTCGGCCACGGTCAAGTTCACGGCCAGGGCCTCGACGTGCGACACGTCAGTCTGCACCTCGGGCAACGCACACGGAGAGCGCGTCCGGACACTCACCGTCGCCCCGAACATCGTCTACAACGGCACCGGGACGATGGATGTCAACGATCAGGAAGAGCTTGCGGATGCGGCGGAGAAGACGGGATACCCCGGATTGTCGCTCCTCCTCCACTACCTCGCAAGCAAGGATCCGCACGGCCTGACGGTCTCGTCCATCGAGGACGACCTCACCCAGTGGTTCTTCAGTCTGTTCAAGCCCGCGTTCCCGACGACGCGCCTCGGTTCCCCGGAGCTGACGGACCGCGTCCCGCTGCCGCTCACGGGGGCGTACCAGAACTTCATCGACGCGGTCGCCGCCCCTCCAGCTATCCCTAACATTCAGACCTCGAGCGTCCTGTGGCGCCTCGGCTACACGCTGCGGGAACGCCACGCCGACACCGAGCAACGAGAGATGACGCTTACCGTCTACGAGGTGTCGTACTGCGAGCAGGGTGAGCTGTGCGGGCCCGGCTGGACCTCTTCCGGCAGCAAGGTCTGGTCGGGGATTCACCAGTACCTCGAATTCAACATTCGTTCCTCGGACGAGGACGGCCTGGACGTCATCTCGACGTATTTCGTCACGCCCTACGACGCCGCGGCGTGGCTGGCGGCTCGCTCCGGCTCGTCCTGATGGCCTCAGGCCGCCACGCGCCCTCGGTTCGATGGTGTTGAACTCGATTGGGCTCGTGTTCCTAACAACCTGGCACGTGTCGTGGAGCGCAATGAGACAGGGACCGTGTCCATCGACTTGCGCCATTGCGGCCGGTCAGACAGGCTGATGACGCCTGACTCGAATTCACTTCATGTGTGAAACAGCATGGAAGGTCGCCGGAACGCCGCGTCCGACGACATACTCGAACAATGCGTTGACCTGACGCTTCGACACAGCCAGCCCGACACCAGCCAGGAAGGATTACCTGACTCGTCCTGGGTTATGCCAACAGAGATCCGGAATCACCCTGGTGGTGCTCGATCCAATATCTCAGATGGGAGTAACTGCGACACTTCGAGCATCTCCAATCCAACGAGCCGGTTTTCGGGAGAGAAGAGCGAGATGACTCGACCCCGCCCGCGGAGGCGACGCTGTTGCTCGCGGAATATCAATGACACCGGACGCGGAAATCTACGACGTTGGACGCGGGTTCCCACCACGCGTGGACCGGATAGAAGGCCCCCGGATAATCGCGTCAGGCAACATCGTCGCGATAGTCAGTCCCGGCACAGACATCGGACCCGGCCTCGGAGTCACCAGAACAGCGCCATAGCCGGATTGTCGCCGATACCGCTCTGGACTGGGGCGGGCGGCGGCATCCGGTGCGCGAGAACCGGCCGGGGATGCAACCCCGGCCGGTCTCGAACTCGATCGTCGGTGCCCACGCCAGCGACGCGCTGGGCGCAAAGGCACCGCTTCAGATCACGCGCCGGTGCGTAGGTACACCGGCTGTGCGACAAAGCCGTCGGTGTTTCCAGCTGCGTCTGTGTAGAAACCGACGATGTCGCCCAGGTTGTTGATTCCGTTCACCGTGGTTGCGCCCGGTCCGTATGGGTCGTTGATCCTCGTGAAGTGACCGTTCTGCTCGATGAAGCCGAAGGTCGACTTGCCGACGGTGTACTGCCCGACGACCTGGTCACTGTCGTTGACGCCGAAGGCTTGGGTAGCCGAGGCGCCTGGGACCGAAAGGATCTGAAGTGAGCTGCCGCGCAAGAGGAAGCTCTTGGTCACCATCTTTGAGTCGACGTAGAAGCCGGCGACGTCACCGTTGTCGTTGATCGCGCTGGCGGTCGTCTGCACGCCACCGGGGATCGTGAGCGGCCTGTAGGCACCGGTCTTGGTGTCGAGCTCAAAGGCGTGGGCGTTTCCACTTGCGTCGTTGTAGAAGCCGACGGCCATGCCCTCGTTGTTCACGCCGAGTAGCTGGGTGGTCTTCGTCTTGCCGGCCGCCCCTGGGGCGGAGTAGGAGGAGAAACGACCGTCTTTCAGCCAGAATCCGAAGTTGTCACCTGCCGCGTTGACGTAGAACCCGACGGTCTTGCCCATGTCGTTGAGACCGGTCACCTGAGTTTGGACCGACCCGGGGTAGTTCTCGTTGGTGTAAGTCATTCCCGAGTAGGGCGCGAGCGTGTAGCCCTTGTTCGGATGCGACGCCGATGCCCCGCTGCCGAAGTAGCCGGCAATTGTTCCGAGGTCGTTGATGCCGAGCAGCTGGTTGAAGGTCGGGTCAGCGTGGTTGTCGAGGGTCGTGAACTGGTAAGTGGCCGTTATCCCCGGCGACACCGAGACGACGTTCACAGCCAGAGGCGGATTGTGCACCTGAGCCCCTGCGGGAAGGGCGAGGATGGTGACGCCGGCGAGCGCGGCGAGAACCGACGCCGCGCCCAAACGCCGACAACGGCGGTGGGGGGTCCGCTTGGACCCGACGTTTATGGCAGTGGGGGCGCGCATCAAAGGCTCCTTTTGTGATCGTTGTTCCGCTCTTGCGAGTCGAAGGACCGCACCAGGGTGGTGCACAGAGCACTTTGCCCGGTCTCGGCGCAGTGGCGCATCTGGCAACCGACTATTTCGCTGCCGACCAGACAGCCCAGGCTACCTATAGAGTCGGCTATCGATCTCGCTGCGCGTGGGGTGCGGTTGACGACGTGGTGCTCGCGGCCGAGCTCGCCACAACCATCTCTTCAAGATCGGCCACTAACTGCCAGCGGAGCAACGCCAGCCAAGGAGCAAGGTTGCGCGCCAGCGCTTCAAGAGCTGACGGGTCAGCGCTGCCGAGGCTGAGCTCGCCGACAGCTGACTCAACCCAGTGCGATCGCGGGCTTACCGGCAGCACCTCGCCCAGTCGGAGGAGTCGATAGATACTCGGCTCGGCGACGAAGTCGAGTGCGGCACCGCGCGCGTTGAGCCGGCCGAGGACGTCGGTGCGGCCGTGGCCCCATGCCCACTCGCGAAGGCCAACTAGCGTGGCGGGGTCATCAAGCTCCCCTCCGGCGGCGGAGCCTGCGAGGGTCGAGACATCGTTGTCGTCCTTCACGGTTTCGAAGTCTGCCTGCTACTCAGCCGCTGCGCATCTGGCAGGCGACCAAGTTCGAAGCACGGCGAAGGTCTCTCTGGCGGAGACCGACGGGGCTGCGTTCTGCGACCATATCGCGACTTCTATAGGCCATTTCGTGATTTCTATAGAGAAGGCCCGGGGGGCCCGGGCTGTGCAATTGTGGGGGGGTGGCGGCGGCGCTGCCTGGGGGCGCATTCGAGGGGGGCCCAGCCGCGACTGCGACGCCGGTCTGGATCTCCGCCAACCTGCCGGTCGCGCTCACTCCGCTGGTGGGCCGCGACACCGAGCTGCGCGAGCTCGGCGAGCTCGTGGCCACCCACCGCCTGGTCACGATCACCGGAACCGGTGGGTGCGGCAAGACCCGACTTGCGCTCGCCGTGGCCGCGGCACAGTGCGAACGGTTCACCGACGGATGTTGGTGGGCGGACCTGGCGTCAACCTCTGGACGCGAGCTGCCGGTCCACGCCGTGGTGCTCTCCACCTTCGGCATTCCGCAGTCCGCAGAGGACGACGGTGCCACCCTCGCTCGGCATCTTCAGGGACGCAACGTCTTGCTCGTGCTCGACAACTGCGAGCACGTCGCGTACGAGGTCGCGGTCCTGTGCGAGCTCCTCTTGCAACGTACGCCGGGGCTCAGCGTGCTCGCCACGTCGCGAGAGGTAATCGGCGTCCCAGGCGAGCGCGTGATCCGCCTCGGCGGACTGCGCGTCGATGTGCCCGGGGGGGAGGTCGCGATGAGCGAAGCGGTTCAGCTCTTCTCCGAGCGAGCAGGCGCGGTCGTACCTGCCTTCGCGCTCGACGGCGCCGAGCTCGCTGCGGCATCACGCCTTTGTCACCAACTCGACGGGTTGCCGCTCGCCATCGAGCTGGCGGCCGTCCGGGTCGGAGTCCTCAACGTCACCCAGATCGCTGAGCGGCTCGAACGCGACGTCGGGCTGCTACGCCATCCCAGCCGCACGGCCCCTGCTCGCCAGCAGACTCTGATCGCCACGCTCGACTGGAGCCATGGCCTCTTGGGCGACGAGGAACAGCTGCTCTTCCGCCGTCTCGCCTGCTTCCGTGGCAGCTTCTCGCTGCCTGCCGCCGAGGCGGTGGGCGCCGGCGATGATCTCTCGGAGAACCGCGTGCTCGACCTCATCGCCGCCCTCGTCCGCAAGTCGCTCCTACAGGTCGCCGATCGGGGGGTCGAGAGCCGCTACCGAATGCTCGAGACGGTGCGCCAGTACGGCGAGGCGCGCTTTGCACAAAGTCCAGACAACGAAGCAGTGCGTGCTCGGCACGCGGAGTTCTACCTCGTTCTGGCGCTGCATGCTCGGGCCGGCCTCGACGGTCCCGACCAGGTACGCTGGCTCGACCGGTTGGAGCTCGAGAACGACAACGTTCGCGCTTCGCTCGAGTGGAGCCTGCCTCACCGACCTGAGACCGGCTGCCACCTGGCTGCTGCACTGTGGCCATTCTGGTACCGGCGCGGTCACTACAACGAGGGTCGGCACTGGCTCGAGGAAGCAGTCGAGCAGGCGTCGGACACGTCGGTACCGGTCCAGGCCGGCACGCTTACCGCCGCGGGGATCTTCGCCTTCTTCCAATGCGACTACAGCGTCGCTCGCGAGCGGCTGAGCGCGGCGAACGCGCTCTACGAGGAACTCGGCGACCGCGTCGGTCTGGCAACGACGCTGTACCGCCTCGGCTCGATCGCCCGGGAGGAGAGCCGCTACGCCGATGCCCGAACCCTGGGCGAGGCGAGCCTCGCGATCCGCTCGGCGCTCGGCGACGAGGTGAACGCTGCGTTGTGCGAGGACCAGCTCGGCTTCGCCGCCTGGCTGGAGGGGGATCCGGTTCGAGCGGCGGAGCTGTGCGGCAACGCGTTGGCAACGTTCCGCCGGCATGGCCGAAGACTCGAGGAAGCGAGCGCGCTCATCAACCTCGGCGCGGCCAGCCTCGTCGCCGGCGAGCCTGAGCGCGCCGAGGCGCTGCTCGAAGAGAGCCTGACGACCTCTGAGGAGATCGGCTTCGCCGAGGGCGTCGCCTGGTCGGCCCACGAGCTCGCCCTCGCCCTCGCAGCCCGCCAGCCCGAGCGGGCGCGCTCCCTACTTGGCCAGGCGCTGCGCGGCCACGTCGAGCTGGGCGACCGCTGGCGTACTGCCAGCGTGCTCGAGACCGTCGCCGACTTGGTGCTGTGCGAGCACGAGCCTTTGGAGGCGGCACGCCTGCTCGCGGCCGCGACGGCACTGCGCGAGGAGCTCGGCACCCCGGTCCCACCGAGCGAACGGGGCCGGGTCGAGGCGACGCACACGGCGCTGGAGCGCCGCCTCGGTCCAGAACGGTATTCGGCGGCCGTTGAAGACGCGCTGCGCGCCGGCCTCGAGAAGATTGTGCAGTCGGCGCAGTCGGGACTTACGGGTGTTCCATTGACCGCTCCGAGTGAGCAACGCGGCGCCAGCGACCTCACAGCCGGTGGTGAGGTGAAGCGTGACTTCGATCACCGTGGTCTAACTGATCGCGAGATCGACGTGCTTCGGCTGGTCGCTCGCGGTCTCACCAACCGGGAGATCGGCGACGAGTTGTTCATCAGCGCCGGAACCGCCGGCGTGCACGTCTCGAACATCTTGCGAAAGCTCGGGGTCAGCGGTCGTGTGCAGGCCGCCGGCATCGCCCATCAGATGGGATTGCTCACTGACTAACAGCAGGCCCCGAACGACTCCGCACACCGCATTCTGACCAGCCAGTGAGTCTGTCCCGAGAGCACGTCGAATTTGCCGACTTGTCGCCTAGCCAATCATGGGGATGACGACGCGGCACGCAGGCAACGGGACACGGAACCTTCCCCCATGCTCACGAGCAGCCGCTCGTCGACCCGCAACTGGTACAGACGTAGCACGAGCCCGCTCGCTGCATGACGTCCCCGCAGTTGTAGCAGAACGGCGCGTCACGCTGCTCCGCCCGCGCGAGCGCCGATGCGGCGCTCGCCGACGCACGGGACGCCGGCGGCGCAGACGGTGCGTCGGCTGACAGGGTCGTCGTCTCGGACTCCGGGGCCACCGGGTTCTCGTCGACCAGTCCCACCGAGGGCGTCGCGCTCTCCTCCACACCCGGGAGCGTCGGCTGGATGCGCTCCGAGGTCGACAGCACGCCGAGATCCAGCCGCTCTTCGTAGCTGAGGTAGTCGAGCGCCAGGCGCCGGAAGATGTAGTCCACGAGGCTCGACGCGATCCGCAACTCGGGGTCATCGGTGATCCCTGCCGGCTCGAACTTCATATTCGAGTACTTGCGGACATAGGTCGCAAGGGGTACGCCGTGCTGCAGCCCGAGACTGATGGAGATCGAGAACGCATCCATGATGCCGGCGAGCGTCGACCCCTGCTTCGACACCTTCACGAACACCTCACCGGGGCGCCCGTCCTCGTATTCCCCAACCGTGACGTAGCCCTCGCAGTCGGCCACCCGGAACGCGAAGGTGTTCGACCGCCGGCGCCTGGGCAATCGCTCACGGACGGCGCCGACCACCACGGGCTCGGCCGTGCGAGCCCGTTCGAGCTGCAGCGCCTCCTCCAGCTCGGCGATGCGCGCCGCGACCTCGCGATCCTTGGCCTCCGCCTCTGACCCCGGAGGTGCGGTGTCACCACCCTCGACGACGGTTCCTTCCTTCTTGGTCGTGGAAAGGGGCTGGGCAACCTTGCAGTTGTCGCGGTAGATGGCAACGGCCTTGATGCCCAATTTCCACGCGTCGACATGCAGTTGCTCCACGTCTTCAACCGTCACGTCCTCCGGCATATTCACGGTGTTGTGGTTCACGATCCCATTCCCCACGAACGCATGGGTATCTGGAACAGATAGGTCGTAGACGATCCGCGAGCCGGCATCGTCCGCTTCGACGACCGGACTAAAATGCAGCCCGTCAGCTAGGATGGACCGAAGCCACGTGGGAAGCGACACTCCATCGATGGATGCAACGCGCTCGAGCGTTCGCCGGCTCGTTTGGGACGTGCGGCTGTCGAGCAGGAACGAGAACCGAGGTCGCCGATCTCTGGGAACCAATCGATAGAGGTCACGACCCGAGATTCCCGGAACCACGTCCCAGGTGCTCTGGGCAAATGACTGCCCCATCAGTTTCTCGGCAGCATCCGCCTTCTCGGGTTCCAGGAACGGCACCAACCGCACCATCTCCTGGGCATATGGCCCGCTCGCGTAAACCTCGTCGCAGCTGTTGCCGTTGGTCCGGTTCAGCTTGGCGATCCGACCGTGGAGGATACCGAGGTTCGTGAGCACCGACTGAAGGTCGTCCAGTAGCGCGGGTGAATCCAGGCAAATCGCCCACTTGGCCATCCCACTGCTGGTGGTGTAGGCGTCGATTGCGAGACCCTGCAGGAATGCCAGCACGTGGGCCTTCGGTGCGCGCAGCACGATGTCGGGGATACGCTTCTCCGAGGCCCGGTTACCGCACCCGAGGAGCTCGAAGAGCCGAACGAGAGTTTTCGAGTTCATCTCGACGAAGGGGCAACAGTTCTTCGGATGGCGGATGCGCACCGTCACCGAACCGTCGAACGCCCGGTTGGCAGCCTGGGCGATGCGAGACAGCACTGCGGGGACGGAATTGGTGATCCTGATCGACCATGTGGACGTCGTGGTCGATCCCTGGGATGCGTAGGCACCCAAGAGGAATGCAAGATCCTCGGTCATCTCACGAGGGACGCGCACGTGCTGTTGGGAACCATGCAGGTTCGGATGAGGGAAGGGAATCAGCGGCGCCACCGTGGCCCACAGGTCGGCTCCGTAACGAACGGCGACTTCGTCGCCAACCTCGATCTCGCCGAGTGCCTTCCAGGTAAGTCCTCCGCCATCGGCGACGAGCAGACGATGGTTCGGGGTTCCGGTCACGTTGTGACCCGAGCGGAGCCTGACCCTCCGGACGGGCCTCTGCCCTCCGTAATAGAACGCGTCCGTCTTTTGGGTTCCGCCGAGCGAGGCAAGAAGCACCCGCTCGGATCTGAAGCTGTCAGGTTCCTCTGCTTCATAGAAGCTGCCGATGCGCACGAGACCATCCTCGGTGGGCACCAAGGTGTCACCGGTCACGCACTTAGAAATTGCACCGCTGATGAACGGTTGAACAGCGCCCATCATCCGGACGTGACCCGAGTAATGGATGGTGTTGTCTCCCATCGAGCAGGCGAAGACCGGCAGGTGGTCGGCACCGAGGTACGGAGCTCCGACGATCGACTTGTGCTCGTCGATGTACGCGAGGATCTGATCGACCTGGTCCTGCGCATACCCGAGCTGGCGGAGTGCCCTCGGCACGGTCTGGTTGACGATCGACATCGTGCCGCCACCGACCAGCTTCTTCGTCTTGACCAGCCCCAGGTCCGGCTCGACGCCCGTGGTGTCGCAGTCCATCAGGAGGCCGATCGTGCCGGTCGGCGCAAGAACGCTGGCTTGCGAGTTGCGCACGCCGTACTGCTCGGCGAGCTCGACCGCCTCGTCCCAAGCCTCTTGCGCTGCAGACAACAGCTCGGGCGGCACCAGCTCCTCGTCGATCTTCGCAGCTTCGCTCTGGTGCATGCGCAGCACGTTCACCATCGGCTCCGCATTGTCGTGGAACCCGGCGAAGGGGCCCATGCGGCTCGCGGTCCTCGCCGACGTCGCGTAGGCATGCCCGGTCATGAGCGAGGTGATCGCTCCCGCCCACGCGCGACCGGCATCCGAGTCGTATGGCAGCCCGTTCGCCATCAGCAGTGCGCCGAGGTTCGCATAGCCGATGCCGAGCTCGCGGAACTTGCGAGAGTTCTCCGCGATCTTCTCGGTCGGGTAATCGGCGTTCCCCACGATGATCTCCTGGCCGGTGAAGACCACTTCGACGGCCGCCCTGAAGCCATCGACGTCGAAGGAACCGTCACTCTCGAGGAACTGAAGGAGGTTCAGGCTCGCGAGGTTGCAGGCGGAATTGTCGAGGTGCATGTACTCCGAGCACGGGTTGCTGCCGTTGATCCGACCCGTGTTCGGCGCGGTGTGCCACCTGTTGATCGTGGTGTCGAATTGCATGCCGGGGTCTGCGCACTCCCATGCGGCATGGGCGATCTGACGGAAGAGGTCCCGGGCCTTCACCCGACGGATGACCGAGCCATCGGTGCGCGCCGTGAGCTCCCAGTCGGCGTCGTCGACCACGGCCTGCATGAACTCGTCCGTGACTCGTACGGAGTTGTTGCCGTTCTGGTACTGGATCGAATAGCTGTCGATGCCATCGAGGTCCATGTCGAACCCCGCGTCGCGGAGCACACGGGCTTTGCGCTCCTCGAGCGCCTTGCACCAGATGAAGTTCTCGATGTCGGGGTGGTCCGCATCGAGGATCAGCATTTTTGCCGCCCTTCGAGTGTTCGACGCGTAGAGGCCGTTCGCGGAGAGCAGATGCGTACCTTCCACCTCGATGTCGTAGGTCTTCGCGATCTCCGTTGCGACGACCACCTCGAGCGTGACCTGCACCGTCGTCGTGAGCTCACGCGCGTAGTCGGCGACCGGTGCATCGGGGTGGCGCGCCAGCACAGCGACGGCGCCGTAGCCACTCGTCTCGTTCTTCCCCACGCTGCGTTCTACGATCTGATAGCCACCTCGACGCTGCACACGGGAGGCGAGCGGCTTTAGGAGCGACGGTCGATAGCCCCATCCCTTGTCCGCACCGAAGGAGGGAACGAAGTTCACCTGGACCTTGGCCGAATACGGCCGGAGTCGGGCGACCAGTCGCTCGACGAACGTCGCACCCACCACACCGAGGCGGTAGAGCGTCTTCCAGGTGCCCCTCGCCGGACGCGAAACCTTCAGCTTCGACGGGACGCCGAGACTCAGGGCGAGGAGCTGCAGGTTCTGGAGGAACGTCCGGTCGATCGAGGAGATGCTCCATCCCCCTCGTGGTTGGTACGTCCCGTCGGCGTCGATCACCCCAGCGAGGAACGCGGCCCGCACGTCTGGCGTCGCCTGGAGGAGCAAGCTCGGGAACCCGAGCGCGCCCGCCTTTCCCTTCGCGATCCCGTTGATGCGGAGAAACTCGATGAGACGCTTCCGAGTGAACCCGACTTCTTGATGCCCCGACTCGTCGCTCAACACGATCGGACGCTCGCCGAAGAGCTCCTCGCAGTACGAGCTGAACCTCTCGACCGAGACACGACCTGCCTCGTCCTTGCAGAAGGCGATTCGCAACCGGTACGGATACTCGGTACGCAGCTCGCCATCTCCGTACGCGAGGCCGAGAACGTACGCGAGGCGATCATCGAGCACGTTGGGCAGCTGCATCTCCACCGTCGTCGTGGCGTTCGGCGGGTCCGCGATCTCGGGGGGAAGCAGCGGGATCGGCACACCGCCCTCGCTCGCCTGGAGCAGCACGTACAACGAGTCACCCGTGGAAAACTCCTCGATCGGCTTGGTCTCGAAGCCACCCTCGGTTTCGTCCCAGTAGGCGAACTTGTGGCCAGCCGTGACCTCGACCTCGTAGCCTTCGCGGGTGACGACGCGGTAGCACTGCTTCTCACCGTTCGGCATGAAGTCGGCCACTGCCCGCGGTCCTTCGTGGGTCGATACGAGGTCGCCGATACGAAGCTGCTCGATCGGCCGCCAGCCGCCCGGGGTCGAGACAAGGGTGCCCTCACGGAAGCACTTTCCGCCCGACTTGATGGTTCCGGCAGAGGCGTCGGCGCCGCGCATGAAGCTCACCGGGCCCGACGCGGTCCCTCCACCTTTGAGCAGCTCGTGCGACGACCGGATGCGGGAGAGGTTGACGCCGGAGCCGGAGCCGCCCTTGAAGATGATCCCCTCTTCGACGTACCAGTTGAGGATCGAGTCCATCGAGTCTTCGACGGAGAGGATGAAGCACGCCGACCCCTGCTGCGGGACGCCGTGGACCCCGATGTTGAACCAGACGGGTGAGTTGAACGCGGCCTTCTGATGGATGACGAGGTGCTTCAGCTCGTCGCGGAAGGTCTCGGCCTCCGCCCGGTCGACGAAGTAGCCGTCCTTGATCCCCCACGCGGTGATGGTGTCGACGACCCGGTCGGCGACCTGCTTCAGCGACCACTCCCGCTCCGGGGTCCCCAGCGTCCCCCGGAAGTACTTCTGGGCGAGGATGTTGGTGGCGTTCAGGCTCCAGAACTCGGGCACCTCGACGCCGAGCTGCTCGAAGGCGACCGTGCCGTCTCGGAAGTTCGTGATGCGCGCGTCACGCCGCTCCCAGCGGACCTGGTCATAGGGGTGGACGCCCTCGGTGGTGAAGTGCCGGCGGATCCCGATCTCGGCTCGCTGCGGTGCGATGGCCATTGACAGCTCCTCTGCTCGCTCGGCTGCTCGTTCGTCGCTCCTGCTCCACCGGCCCGTCATCGGCGCCGTGAAGCCGCAGAGGCCCCCCGACGCCGAGGTTGGCTCCCGACACCCTCCCCCCGGCGACCGATGTCCATCCCGCCCCCTGGCCGGCCCCGATTGAGCCTCCTTACCACTACATCTTGTGGTCGAACCCGTCCGGGACGCGAGATGGTGTGGTTATTACAGCACTGTAGTTACGCCGTTGTCAACGTCGAGCACTCGCTCCCGGCCCTGGTCAGGGGCGGTTCTCAATGTTGGTACCGGGTTGTAACGCGTCCTCGGGCATCGTCGATAGCCTGCGCCGACGTGGCCAGGTTGCTCGCCGTCGACGCGGGAACGACCGGCGTCCGGACCCTCGCCTTCGACGAGTCCGCAGGGGTCGTGGCCGTGGCCTACCGGCCCGTCACCCAGCGTTTCGTGCGGCCGGGCTGGGTCGAACAGGACCCCGAGGAGATCTGGTCCCTCGTCGCCGAGACGCTCGCCGAGGTCGCGTCAAGGCTTCACGCCGACGGCGAGACCGTCGCCGCGATCGGCCTCACGAACCAGCGCGAGACCGCCATTGCCTGGGACCGTCGCTCGGGTCGTCCCCTCCACGCCGCAGTCGTCTGGCAAGACCGAAGGACCGCCGCGCGCTGCGAGGAGCTCGCCGACGCGGGCCTCCTCCCCCTCGTGCGCGAGCGCACGGGCCTCGTCCTCGACCCCTACTTCTCGGCGACCAAGTTCGAGTGGCTGCTCCGGGATGGCGGCCTCGAGGCTGGCGGCGACCTCGCGCTCGGGACGGTGGACGCGTGGCTGCTGTTCCGGCTGACGGGGGGCGCGGTGTTCGCCACCGACGTCTCGAACGCGTCGCGCACGATGCTCTTCGACATCCGCGCGCGGGCGTGGACACCCGAGCTGTGCTCGGTCTTCGGCGTGCCTGTCGCCGCTCTCCCGGAGGTCCGGCCGTCGTGCGGCCGGTTCGGCGCGGTCGGCCAGGGTGCCGATGTCCCGATCCCGGGCTCGTTCGAGGCGTTGGCCGGCGTACCGATCAGCGGTGTCGCCGGCGACCAACAGGCCGCCCTCTTCGGCCAGGCTTGCGTCGACCCAGGCATGGCCAAGGTCACCTACGGCACGGGGAGCTTCCTGCTCGTCCACGCCGGGTCGTCGGCTCCCGCGCCGCACGAGGGGCTACTCACCACTATCGCCTGGGACCTCGGTGGTCACGAGTCCCGTCCTGGACGCGAAGACGTGGCCTACGCGCTCGAAGGGTCGACCTTCGTCGCGGGCGCGGCGATCCAGTGGCTCCGGGACGCGCTGGGCCTCATCGAGCGTTCCGAGGACATCGGGCCGCTCGCCGCGTCCGTCTCCGACGCGGGCGGCGTCGTCGTCGTCCCGGCCTTCACCGGGCTCGGCAGCCCGTGGTGGGACCCCCACGCACGCGGCGTCGTCACCGGGATCACCCGCGGAGCGGGGCGCGCGCAGCTCGCGCGCGCCGTGGTGGAGGCGATGGCCTTCGGCGTCCGCGACATGGCCGTCGCCGCGACCCTCGCGCTCGGCGCGCCCATCCCGCAGCTGCGCGCGGATGGCGGTGCGTCCGCGATGGAGCTCCTCCTCCAGCTCCAGGCCGACCAGCTCCAGGTCCCCGTCGTCCGGCCGCGTTGCATCGAGTCGACGGCGTTGGGCGCGGCCGCGCTCGCCGGCCTGGCAGAGGGCGTGTGGGGAGACGTGGACGAGGTGGTGGCGGGTTGGGAGCCCGACGTCGAGTGCGTGCCGTCCGTCGACCGGGCGATCGCCGACCTCGGACACGCCGCCTGGCTCCGCGCCGTCGAGCGGGCACGGAGATGGGCCTGATCCCGGTCTGCTACTCCTCGTCCCAGTCGGCCTGGCCGGACTCCCACGCAGAAGGGAGCTCGAGGGCCCGGATCGTCTCGACCTCCGCTCCGTCGACCTCGTGCACTTCCCGGCGGAGCAGCTCCACCAGCTCGTCGCCGGCCAGCTCCACCACGAATTCGTCGATCGCAACTCCGCTTACGCGCTCCAGGATGTCGATGGCGACGATGTCGCCGCCCACCGCACCGATCCGGCTTGCCACCAGCCCGAGAGCGCCGGGCCGGTCGAGAAGACGGACTCGCACGAGGTACCTCGCCACGCCCTCACACTCTACGTCCTCGGAGTGGAGCCTCCCGAAAGCGGATCGGGGGTCTACGAGCTGGACGGACGTGGACTTTGGTGGACAGAAAGTCCAGGTAAAGAGGGTGGATGGGGATCGCGCCGGAAACCCTCGGACAGGGCACGACGGCCTCGGACCCGCGATAGACCCGCGATGGAACGCCCCCCGTCCCCTGTGAGGCGGGGCCCCCGCACTGGGCCGCGCCACGCCGGGCGGCCCCGCCGTCATCGCCGCTATTGTGTCTTGCAATAATCGATTGTGCATGACACAATGGCTCAGTGAAGCCGATCCGGTTCACGCGGGGTGCCCGCAAGCACCGGATCGGTCGCAAGTCCGCCTACTACGTGGTCGCTATGACCGAAGCCGACATCTCCCCCGATCCCGTCACGGGTGACACGACGCTCAGCTGGGTCGGTCCGGACGAGCGCGGGCGCGAGCTCGAGGTGGTCGCGATCGAAAAGCCGGACTGCTTCCTCGTAATCCATGTCATGCCCACCCACTACCGGAAGGTACGCCGATGACCAAGCGCAAGATCAAGCCTGGACCGATCGGACCCGACGTCGATCTCGACCGGGAGGACGTGCGCTTGGCGGATGGCCGGCGGTTGACGGAGACACTCGCCGAGGAGATCGCCGAACGCGCGCTCGCACGGCGCCGTGGCCGCCCGTCTGTCTCAGGCGGTGAACGTCGTACTCCGAGCCTGACGGTTCGAGTACCCCAGCCAACTCGTGACGCGCTGGAGCGATTGGCAAAGGCTCAAGGGAAGCGACTTGCTGACGTCAGCCGGGAGGCTCTCGACGAGTACGTCTCTCGGCACGCCAGCTGACCCGGAAGATAGCGAACCTGTGACGCTGACTCGGGTCGCTGGCAGGTGCGACGTGGACGAAGTCACGCGTATGGGGACACGCGTTATGTGGCGCCTTCTGCACCCGCCGCCGGCAGGAGTTCACGAGCTTCGGTGTCGAGATCGACGAGGACCCGCGCCCCGAGAGCCCTGTCCAGCCGGACGACAAGCTGTCTCTGGTGACCCGGTAGAGCACGCGGGCCCCGAGGTGCCGTGGTGCGTGGCTCTTCAATGAGAACCACGCACAGCGCGGTCGCCGTCTCGAGGACGCGTCCGGTGTAGTCGATGAGCGACTCGCCTCCACCGACGAACCTCAGCCGGAGAGTGATCCCGTCGGGTTCGATGACCCCACCCTGCACACGGTGTGGGCCTCTCGGCACGATCGGCGGCGGAAACCAGCACGACGCCAGCGCGTCGGCGTCCATCGCCCAGATCGGGCCACGGAGGGGGAGAGTACGGGGCGTGGCACTTTCCCGTAGGCACGCGCGCCCTTCGGTCGCAAGGCCGTCCCTTGGTGGGTGGCCCTAATCAGGGTACGGAGGTGGCTTGTGAGGAAGAGGAATTTCCTAGCGGCGGCGGCATCTATCGGGTTTGGAGTCTTCGGGTTTAGCATCGTCGCAACCACGACCGCGACGTCTGCCGCTCCCGTTCTACACAGGACGGCAGAGGTGACCTCGATCGAAGTTGC
>JASHYA010000080.1 GCA_030043315.1 Acidimicrobiales bacterium | reverse complement strand
CCGGCGTCGTCGTGCTCCTCGTCACGCGACGCCGGTGGCGTGCGTGGCTGGCCGCCGAACCGGTGATCCCCGACACAAGTCTGGGAATGACGACGGCCCCGCCGCTCTCCCCGACGGACGCGGAAGCCACGACGGTACGAGCCACCTCGGACGCGGAAGCCGAAGCCGGCTCCGCCAGCGACGCACCGGTCGGCGCGGGACGCCCGCTCGCCGGAGAGCACGCTCGACGCTGACGACGGGGCCGACCAGCCGCACACGTCCGCCCAAACCTCTGGCGGAACCTCGCCGGGCGTACGATGGTGTGCATCGCGCACATGCTGCGCAGTCCACGTGCCGGCGAGGGGGGAGGCGGATGACCGAGGTGAGCGCGCCACCGGACCAGGCCCCCGAGCACACCGGGGGATCGACGGGCGCCGCTCCGGCGCAAGTCAGGGCGTCGCAACCGGTCACCCTCGGCCAGATGTCCAAGCTGCTCGCCAGCGCGGGCGTACGGCGGCCTGCGCCCTGGGAACAGGACTTCGGCAACCTCGCCTACGAGTGGCGGCGGATCCTCGCCGAATTCGTGGGGACCTTCTTCCTCGTCCTCGTCGCGGCGGGCGGCGGGATGGTCGCGGCCCTCTACGGGAGCACGGTTAGCAGGGGCGCGCAGGTCGTCGCGCCCGCGCTCATGGTGATGGCCATCATCCTCGCCATCGGCGCGGTGTCGGGCGCGCACTTGAACCCGGTGGTGAGCATCGCGTTCGCGCTGCGCAACGAGTTCCCTTGGCGCAGGGTCCCCCTCTACGTCGTCGCCCAGGTCGCGGGGGCCGTGGTCGCGTGCCTCTTCCTGTGGGCCATGTTGGGGAAGGTCGGCGGGATGGGAGCGACGGTGCCTGGCGCGCACGTGTCGGACGTGCGGGCGATGTGGATGGAAGCGGTACTCACCTGTGGCCTGGTCACCACGATTCTGGGCACCGCCTCGGGCGCCCAGAACGTCGGCCCGCTCTCCGCGCTGGCCGTGGCCGGCTACATCTCGCTCGCGGGACTGTGGTCGAGCCCCGTCAGCGGCGCGTCGATGAACCCGGTGCGCTCGCTCGGGCCCGACATCGTGAGCGGCGACTACGCGCACCTCTGGGTGTACCTCGCCGGACCCACGATCGGCATGTTGGCCGCGGTCGGCATCGCGTACGTCTTGCGGGGGCGTGGCCGCGACCCCACTGCCACCCGCGCGGCACAGGGTTCGCTGTCGTCGTTCTTCCCGATCCGGGTGGCCGGCCGCGAACAGGCGCTCCAACCGGGAGCGCCGGGGAGCTCGAACAGAGAGGCGGAAGAGCATGGCGAAGGGTGACAAGGGCAAGGGGACGCAACGACGGCGCGGGGATCGTGCGCGGCCTTCGGAGCCCGCCGAGCACTGGAAGCACGAGCCGGACGAGCACGACTACCCCGCGGCGCACGACTACCTCAGCTTGGTCCTCGGCGACGCCGACGTGGCGCACGTCGTGAAGGCGCTCGAGGGCGCGGCGATCATGCACCGCAAGGCGAAGGACCTGCTGCGCGCGAGCCGGCTCCCGCTCCTCGGCCCGGAGAACCCGGAGGTCGTGAAGGACCTCCACAAGGTGCGGCTCGGCGAGCGGCTCTCGCCCGTGCTCCTCGTGCGCGGCGCGCTGGGCTCGGACGTCTCGATGACGGTGGCCGACGGGTACCACCGGATCTGCGCGAGCTACCACCTCGACGAGGACGAGGACATCCCGTGCCGGATCGTCGACCCGCCGAAGGGGTCTGCGACCTCAGCGGCGCGTCGCAGGTCAGCTCCGCCGGGTGCCGGGGGGGCGGGCGGGAGCTGAGGCTGCCAGCGGCCCGGGGCGGGTCAGCCGCCTCCGTCCCCACGTCGACGGTCCCGGTCCCCCGTAGCGCGCGCGTCGCCATCGAGCGCGGGGTGCTCGACGACCGCGACCACCTTGGCCGCCATGAAGCGGGCCGTCCGCACGGGCGTGCCGCTTCGCGTCACCTCGGTGACCTCGACGGTCCCCCGGATGTTCGCAACCTCCACCCGCCGGCCGGCCTTCGTGGCGGCGATCTCGAACCTCTGCACGCCGGAACCGACGTCGACGAGCACCTCGACCCGGTCGCCAATCACCGCGTCCAGGGTACTGCGCCTGCTACGAGGGAGCGGGGGCCGGGGTCGGGAGTGGGAGGCCGGCTCCCGCCCTTTGGAGCCGAAACGCTACGGTGAGGACGGAGGGCGGATGGAGCGCGAGGACTGGGACCTCAAGTACGCGGGGGACGAGCTGCTGTGGCGCGCGGAACCCAACCGGTTCCTCGTCGAGGCGACCGGAGACCTCCGCCCCGGCTCGGTCCTCGACGTTGCGTGCGGCGAGGGGCGCAACGCGATCTGGCTCGCAGAGCGCGGGTGGCGAGCGACCGGCGTGGACTTCTCGGCGGTGGCGCTCGCAAAGGCCCGCCGGCTCGCAGCCGGACGCGGCGTGGAGGTGGACTGGGTCGAAGCCGACGTCCGGACCTGGGCCCCCGACGGGCAGTTCGACCTCGTCGTCCTCTTCTATCTCCAGCTCCCGTCCTCGGAGCGACGCGCCGTCCAGCGGGCGTTCGCCGAGGCGGTAGCCCCGGGCGGCCACCTCCTCGTCGTCGGCCACGACATGGAGAACCTGACGGCAGGAATCGGCGGACCGCAAGACCCAGACGTGCTCTTCGACGCGGCGGACGTGGTCTCGAGCGTCGAGGGTTCCGGCCTCGTCGTCGAGCGCGCCGTGCAGGTCCGGCGCCCCGTCGCGACGGACGCAGGGGACGTCGACGCGCTCGACGCCCTGGTGCGGGCCGTCCGCCCCTCGGACCAGTCCCGCATGGCCGCCGAGGACAAGCAGCCTCGAGGCGCGAGCAGCTAGGAGGTCCGTCTCATCCAGGTGAGTGCGATGTCCTCCGGGCGCACCGGTGCACGCGTCACCGGGAAGCCGGTGGCGTCGCGGATCGCGGCCAGCACCGCCGGTCCCGAGGAGATGGTCGGCGGCTCCCCCACGCCCTTGGCGCCGTAAGGGGCGCCAGGCTCGGGCTCCTCGATGACCGTCGCAAGGACGTCAGGCATGTCGAGGACCGTCGGCAGCAGGTAGTCGGTGAACGAAGGGTTCCGCACGTGGCCCTCGGTGACCACGATCTCCTCCATCACCGCGAGGCCGATGCCCTGGGCGACCCCTCCTTCGATCTGCCCGGTCACCTGGACCGGGTTGATCGCCTTCCCGACGTCCTGCCCGGTTGCGATCTGGACGACGCGGACGAGCCCGAGCTCGGGGTCCACGTCCACCACGGCACGATGGGCGGCGAACATGAACGAGAGGTGCGCGTCGCCCTGCCCGTCGGCGTCGAGTGCCCTGGTCGGACGGTGGTGAAACTCGTGCTCGGTCTCGAGCGGAGCGGGTGCGAGCAGGTCGGGGACCGAGAGCCGCTCCCCTGTTGCCGCGCGCACGACGTCCCCGTCGTCGAAGAGGCACTGAGTGGCGGCGCACTCCCACAACTCCGCGGCCCGCACCACGAGCTCTGCACGCAGCGTCGCGCAGGCCAGCTGCAACGCGCCACCGCTCATCCACGTCTGGCGCGACGCGCTGGACGAGCCCGCCGAGCCGACGTCCACGGTGCTGGGCGGGGCGAGCACCACCCGTGCTACGCCGAGCTCCTCGCGCACGATCTGTGCGGCGAGCGTGACGAATCCCTGGCCGACCTCGGCGGTCGCGACCGAGACGGTCGCGACGGCCTCGCCGTCGACGCCCGCTTCGAGGCGGAGCCGCGCGGTGACGAAGTCGTCGAACCCTTCGGAGTAGGCGATGTTCTTCATGCTCACCGCGAACCCCACGCCGCGTCGAACGTCCTCGGGCCCCGCCGTCGCGCCCGCGCCGCCGGGCCGTGCCGTCACCGGGCCGGCCGGGTCGGGCGGAGGTGGGAGCGGATGGGAGGCCGCCGCGCGGATGACCTCGCGCACCGGCACGGCCCCCCTGAGCACCTGCCCGGTGACGAGGCGGTCGTTGCGCTCGAGCGCGTTGCGAAGGCGGAGCTCGACGGGGTCCATAAAAAGCGCGGCGGCGAGCTTGTCCATCTGCGCCTCGTGGCCGAAGCAGACCTGGACCGCGCCGAACCCGCGCATCGCGCCGCATGGCGGGTTGTTCGTGCGCACCGCGTAGCCCTCGACGAGCGCGTTGGGGACCCGGTAGGGACCGGGCGCGAAACACGCAGCGTTCGATATGACCGCGTTCGACGACGAGAGGTACGCGCCGCCGTCGATGACGATGCGAGCCTCCACCTTCACGAGGTCACCGTCGCGGCTGGCGTGGTGGCGGTACCACATGCGCGCCGGATGGCGGTGCACGTGGCCGAAGAACGACTCGTCGCGCGCGTAGACCATCTTGACGGGTCGTCCAGTGCGCAACGCCAGCATGCACAGGTGGATCTGCAGGCTCACGTCCTCCCGGCCGCCGAATGCGCCGCCGACGCCGGCGAGGTAGAGCCGCACGCGCTCGGCGGGGACGCCGAGGCTCGCGGCGATCTGGTCCCGGTCCACGTGGAGCCACTGCGTCGCGATGTAGAGGTCCACCCCGCCGTCCTCCGCCGGAACCGCGAGGCCTGACTCCGGTCCCAGGAATGCCTGGTCCTGCATCCCCACCTCGTAGTCGCCCTCCACAACGACGTCACCGGTCGCATCTGGCGCGCCGTGGCGGATGACGAGATGGCGGAAGACGTTGCCGTCCGGGTGGATGGGCGAAGCCTCGAGCGCGATCTCGGGGTCGACGACCGGGACGAGCGGCTCGTAGTCGACGAAAATTGCCGCTGCCGCCGCACGGGCGGCCTCGGGATGGTCGGCAGCGACGGCCGCAACGGGCTCGCCGTGGTAGCGGATCACCTCGGAAGCGAACACGGGTTGGTCCGGAACGTCGAGGCCGAACGTGGGACGACCCGGGACGTCCGCAGCGGTCACGACCGCGCGCACCCCGGGTATCGCGAGTGCAGGAGCCGTGTCGACCGAACGGATCTTCGCCGCGACGTGCGGGCTGCGGAGCGTCTTCCCCCAGAGCATCCCGTCCATCCAGAGATCCGAGGAGAACGCGAACTCCCCACGGGTCTTCTGCGCGCCGTCGGGTCGTGCGGGGCTGTCCCCCACCCTGTCGCCGCGCCGCGCGCCCGTCACGCGCTCGGCGATACCGGTCCCGCTATTCGCCGTCACCGGTCCCTCCGTCCGAACCGTCCGAATCGTCCGACACCGCCCTCGACCGCTGCACCCGACGCACCGCCTCGAGGATGCGGCCGTACCCGGTGCAACGGCAGAGGTTGCCCGAGAGCGCCTCGCGCACCGCCATCTCGTCGGCGAGCGGGGTGCGTCGGAGCAGGTCGTGCACCGCCACGACGAAGCCCGGCGTGCAGAAGCCGCACTGCACACCGCCCGCGTCGACGAGCCCAGCCTGGATCTCGGCCACGTCGCCGTCCGCACTCAGCCCTTCGACGGTCTCCACCTGGCTCCCGATGGCGTCGACGCCGAGCACGAGGCACGCGCAGACGACGACGCTGTCGAGCAGGACCGAGCACGACCCGCACTCACCCTGCTCGCAGGCGTTCTTCGAACCCGGGAGACCGAGGCGCTCCCGCAGGACATAGAGGAGGCTCTCGCCCAGCCACGCGTCCTCGACGGTGCGGCGGGTGCCGTTCACCAAGAGCTCGTACCGGTCGGCCTGGACGTACGCAGGGCCGTCGGCCGGGCCGCCGAGCGACCTCGCTGTGGCGGGCCCCTCAGGCGGCACGTACCACGCACCTCTCGAGCGCGCGCCGAGCGATCACCTGCACGGCGTGGCGGCGGTACTCCGCCGTGCTGCGGTGGTCGGTGATCGGCGACGCCGCTTGCCCAACGAGCTCGCCGAAGCGCGCCAGCGCGGCCGCCGACGCGCGGGGCCCACCGGTTGCACGCCAGTCGATCGCGTCGCCGATGTGCATCTCGGCCTCGGTCGCCCGCACCGGTACCGGCGCGACCGAACCGAGACCGACGCGCACCTCGTGCGCCTCCAGGTCGACCACGACGGCGGCGGAGGCGATCGCGATCACCATCGCGTTGCGCGTCCCCACCTTCAAGAACTGCTGGGGACCGGTACGGCGCTCGACCACCACCTCGACCACGACCTCGTCCGGCGCGATCGAGGTGGTCTTCACCCCGGTCACGATCTCACCGAGCGGCAAGGTCCGCTCGCCTGCCGGCCCGCGCAACGTGACCCGGGCGTCGAGCGCTGCGAGCAGTGGCAGCGTGTCGCCGGCTGGACTCGCGGTGGCGATGTTGCCGCCGAGGGTCCCCGAGTTGCGGATCTGGGGCGATCCGACGGTCCGGGCCGCGGCGGCAAGCGCGGGCAGCACCGCGGACAGCTCGGTCCCGCCCATGTCCGCGTACGTCGTGCCGGCACCGATGACGACGCTCGCCGGCGTCACCTCGTAGCGACGCAGCTCCTGGACGCGCCGCAGCGCCACGACGGCCGGTGGCCGCCTGAGCCCGAAGTTCACCTCGACGCAGAAGTCGGTCCCCCCGGCGAGGAGCTGGGCCCCGGGCGCCTCGGTCAGCGCCTCGACCGCCTCCTCCACCGTCGTCGGGAGGGCGACGCGTGCAGCCCGCACGGCGGCGATCTTTGCCCGAACCTGAACAGATTGTCAATCAAACCCAGGCGAGCTTGAATGTTTTGTACGACCGCGCTCAGCCCGGGCCCGACGGCGCGGCGGCCGCGACGTAGTCGTCGACGGCAGAGAGGTACGCGCGCGTTCGCTCCCCTGTCAGCCACGACGCCTCGAACGCGTGCTTGGCGAGCCGGGCCACGTCGCCACGGCTGAGGCCCGCCTCGTCCCGGACCGCCTCGAAGTTGTCGGCGACGTACCCGCCGAAGTAGGCGGGGTCGTCGGAATTGAGCGTCACGAGGACCCCACGTGCGGCGAGCTCGGTCACCGCGTCCGCCATGAGCGTGCCGTAGAGACGGAGGTTCGAGAGCGGGCAGGCAGTGAGGCCGATCCGGCGCCGCGCGAGCTCCTCGACGAGGGCCGTGTCGGCCAGGCACTCGAGCCCGTGGTCGATCCGCTCGACACCGATCAGGTCCAGGCACTGCCAGATGTGCGCGACCGAGTCCTCTTGGCGGACGTCGCAGTGCATGGTGAGCCGGTACCCCGCGGCCCGGGCGTCGGCGAAGACCGCGGCGAACTTTGCCGGAGGATGACCCCGCTCGTCCGAGTCGAGCCCGACGCCGAGGATCCAGCCCCGGGCGCGGTACGGCAGCGACGCCACCAGCGTCTCCGCGGCGGACTCCGCGGATTCGTCGCGCAGGAAGCACATGACGAGCGCCGTGTCGGGGCCGCCGTCCTCGCGCACGTCCTCTTGCGCGCGGTGGATCCCCGACACGACCGTGTCGAACGGCACGCCGCGGGCGGTGTGCGCCTGGGGGTCGAAGAACATCTCGGCGTACACGACGCCCTGGCGTCGCGCCGTCTCGAGGTACGCACGGGCGAGCTCGTAGAAGTTCTCTTCCGTCTGCAGCCCCTGCATCGCGGCGTAGTAGCCGGTGAGGAAGCCCGACAGCCCGGAGAAGGTGGCGGGACGTTCGCCGAGGTCGGCTCCTCCTGCGATGCCGTGGCGCGCGGCGAACGCACGCGCCATCGCCGGTTCGAGCGTTCCCTCGAGGTGCACGTGCAGCTCGCACTTGGGTAAGCCGAGGATGAAGTCGTCCATGTCGTCCCCCTGTCGGGCCGCCCGGTCGTCTCACGCGCCAGGCGCGCGGCCTGGGCGCCGGCGCCACTTCGCTCGCGCCGTGGAGCGCGCGGGGCTCACTGTGCCGGGCGACCCCCGAAGCTGTCAACCGTGCGTGGTAGCGAAGCAGGCCCGCCACTCGCCCTCGCTGAGCTCACCTCCTCGAGGTCGTTCCCGCTGGCGGAACGCTTCTCGCCCCACGGGTGGGTCACTGCCCCTACCCGGCAACGGTCAACCGTTCACGAGGCGCACATCCCCTCGATGGCGACCCCCTCATGCATCCTTGGAGAACCGCTTGCACACCGCCTGATGACTCACGCCGAGGGCGACGCCCACCTCGCGCCAGGTCACACCCTCTCGGCGTGCAGCCGCCACCAAAGCCCTCTCACGGTCCCGCAACTTCGCCCGCTCGCGGCGCAGCAGAGTGAGCTCTCTCAGCACCTGGACCGGCTCGGACGGAACGTCTACACGGTACGGAAGAGCTTCTCCTTGGTCAGCCGGCTTTTGCCGCATGGGGGGATAGCCGAGCTCAATGCGTCAAGTCTGTCTCGAGGGCGGCGACGGCCACTGTGCTCACCGCGAGCGGACCACCGAGCACCGTGAGAGCCGTGATCGCCTTCGCCTTTGTTCCGCCAATCCCTGTGTGAGCTGTGGTCTTCAAGAACGAAGGCAAGTATGTGCCGACCGTTGTGGGGTTCTCCGTGAGCAGCAATGGCCGCGCGCTGGTGCTGGCGCCTGTTGCTGCGTTGTGGCTGTTCTCGAGTGCCGCGCCGGCGAGGCCGTCGGTGAACCCGTTGCCCCGAGCGACCACGATCCGGCCCCCGAATGTCCAGCCAAGTCCGGCTGTTGCCCCCGCAGCCTCGAACTTGGCGAGCTCACGGGACGTATCGGTGTAGTCCTTCCCCGCGACGCGCAGCACCGACACCCCGGCCTTGGCGACGAGGGCCGCCTCGACGGAGTTGGAGACGGCGAGTGTGCCGCCCATCAAGATGACTTGCTTGACGCCCAGCTTGCCGATCGCCGCGACCACTGTTGTCGACAACGATGTGGCGGGGGTGAGGAGCATCGGGAGCTTTGTCCGATAGGAGATGACGCTCGCAGCCTGAGCGTCTTGGAACTCCGCCCCGCTCGCCACGATTGCCGTCGGCAAGGCCCCAGTTGGTGCCGCCGATCCCTTTCCAGCGGTGTCGTTGTACTTGCCCGTACCGCCTGTGGCGTTTGTTGTGGAGTAGGCGGTGCCGAACGACTTGGACGCAGCCGTTCCCACGAACTCGGCGACCTCCGCGGCCGTCGCGTACTGGGTCTGCCCTGTGATCCGATGGACGGCGATCTTCCCTGTCGAGGTCCCGTGGGTGGTTCCACCGCACTCGTAAGCTGTAAGGCTCTCGATTGTCTTCGCCACTGTTGTCGTGATCGCAAGAGGTCCGCCCACGATGTAGACGGTCGCGATGCCTTCGTCCTTCAGCACTGTCACCGTCACCGGAGACAGGCTCGTCGAAGGGGTGAGCAGGGTTCCGGTTGTGAGATCCCCCGCCAGGAACTGGCTCGACAGTGCGTCTTGGTACTCCTTTGTCGTGGCCAGAACCGCGTCACGGGTCGTCGGGCACGAACCCCTTGTGTAGGGGAAGGCTCTCGTGAACTCAGCTGCCGCGGTCGCGTCGGATGTCTGGCCTGAGACCGTTGTGACCGAGATCGCAGAAGAGAAGACTGCGGTTCCGCCCGAGGTCACTGTGATGGCGTTTGTGGAGGAGATGGTGATCACGGCGGCGACACCGGGCGACAGCCAGATGCCGTAGAACACTGTCGAGATCTTGTTCCCGGTGATGACCGTACCCGAGACGTCTGTGGGTCCGGCCGCGGCGAAGACCTCGATCCCCATCGTTTCGATGACCCTGGCTGTCTCTGTGCCCGGACCCCCGCTCGCGCTCCCGTGCAGGGCGTCGTCCTTGAAGGTGTTGTTGAGCACCTTGTTGCCTTGGGTGTCTTGCAACGGCGCGTGACTGTGAATGGTCATTCCCGCCAAGCCGTTGCCTTCGACGGTGTTTGTCTCGTAGGTGTTTGTGTACACCCCGGTACCCGGGAAGGGCGTCGCCGCCAAGAGCCCGGCACCGCCGTTGTTGTCGACGGTGTTGCCCTTGATCGTGTTCTTGTAGACGCCGGCAGCGGTCGGGTTCGGTTTGCCGGTTGTCGACCCGCTCGTGTGCACCGCTGTGCCGTTGTGGCCGGCCAGCGTGATCCCGCAGTCCCCGGAGTTTGTCGACGCGGTGTTTGTCTCGATCGTGTTTGTGAAGTTCGGTCCGAGCTCGTCGGTGACGAGTATTCCGCCCCAGTTGTTCGAGACGACGTCTCCGTGAATCGTCGAGTGCGAGACGCTCAAGAGGTGAAGACCCTCGCCGTAGTCGCTCTCCGGTGTGGGTGTCTTGCAGGTCGTTGTCGCGGCAGCCGTCTTGAACAGTAATGTCGTCGCGCACTTGTCGTTTGTCACGATGTCATCTGTCGAGATTGTGACTGTCGCGACGGTCGCGGGCTTTGCGGCTGTTGTCTTTGGCGAAACGAGCACTCCGGAGCGTCCCGCGTTCTTGACCGTGACATCCTTCACGACCGTTTTGCTCGCCTCTACGATCAGGCCGAACTCCTCATCCCGGGATGTGACGACGGCTGTTGTCGGATGTCCTGCAACGCCTTCGATCGTGAGCGCCTTTGTGATCGTGTTGGGCACCGCGGACGGGTTCTGTGCTTCTACGTACGTTCCTGCTGCCAACTCGATGGTGTCACCGGCGGCCGCTTGCGACAGCGCGTACCCAAACGTCCCGCATGGATGTCCGGCTGTGCACGTGCCGGTTGTTGTCCCGGTCGGAGAGAGGTGAAGCACTGGCGTTGTCGCTGCCACCGCGCTTCCCGACACCACCAGCGCGCCGCAAGCTCCGCCGAGCCCGCCAGCCAGCAACGCGGCGGTCATCAGCGCCTTCAACGTACGTGGAGCTCCCCGCCTGCTCGCCATGTGCCTCCCCTTTCCTGTGAGCAGGTGGGCGACCTCCTGAGGACCCCCCTGCGCGGTGACGTCGCACCTGCCATCTGGCGGGTGCATGTTGCATTGTTAGCTCGCCCGTGTTTGCAATGCAAGGTACGCGACGCGTATGAAGACGCACATTCGCGCGGTTGGACACCACTCCGTCTGTTGGTCAACCCAGGCCGCGACGTGAGGTGGCGCGTTGCGTCGCAGCTGGCAGACGATCCTGACCGGACACACTCCGGACAATGCGCGGAGAACCTCAGCCAGCAGACCTTTCAGGCACGGTTCTTTCAGAGAAAGTTAAGGCGTTGTTTCCCTGCGCGTCGCTCTCGTGTTACCTAATGACGCTAAACCAAGCGGCAATGCATCCGGTTACCGGCTCGAGGAGGTAGGTACTTAATGCGCTTGACGTCATTGCGTTCGAGGTCCCGCGGGGGGGAACGGACGAGGAGACCTTCCGTTCGGGCCCTTCTCGCAGGTACGGCGGCCCTTCTGGGAGCAACGACCATCCTCGCGACCGTCGGCGAGTCGGTCGCAGGGGCAGCGGTCACCCTGACCGCTGCCGGCTCGACGTTCGATCAGCCGTTCTTCACGCTCGCCTTCTACCATTACAAGGCGAGCACCGGGGTCACGGTCAACTACGCCTCGATCGGGAGTGGCGGTGGCCAAAAGGAGTTCGAGGCACAAGACGTCAACTTCGGTGCGAGCGACGTCCCGATGAACAAGACAGAGATCAA
>JASHYA010000079.1 GCA_030043315.1 Acidimicrobiales bacterium | reverse complement strand
CTGGTTGTCGATGCGCCGGCTCTCGTGGCGTTCGCTGCCGAGGACGTAGAGACCGCCTGCGTCGATCACCTTCTCGGCGTCGCCCTTGCAGCCGGACTCGGTCTCGGCCAAGAGGCGCGCGTACGCATCGCGTCCCTCGTCGGACTCGAGGTCGAGCTCGTCGGCGCGCGCCTGGTGGGCCGCGAGGAGCTCGGGGTTGCCGCCCAGGATGATGTCGACGCCGCGGCCGGCCATGTTCGTCGCGACGGTCACCGCGCTGGGCCTCCCCGCCTGCGCGACGATCTCCGCCTCGCGGAAGTGCTGCTTCGCGTTGAGCACGTTGTGCGGGATCCCACGCTTCTCCAAGAGGCGCGAGAGGAGCTCGGACTTGACGACCGACGCCGTGCCGACGAGGACGGGCTGGCCCCGGTCGTAACGCTCGGCGATGTCGTCGACGACGGCGTTGAACTTCGCGCTCTCCGACTTGAAGATGAGATCCGGCTCGTCGACGCGGACCATCGGCTTGTTGGTGGGGATCGGGACGACCGGGAGGTTGTAGGTGTTGGCGAACTCCGAGGCCTCGGTCTCGGCGGTGCCGGTCATGCCGGAAAGCTTCTCGTAGAGCCGGAAGTAGTTCTGGAGGGTGACCGTCGCCCAGGTGTGGTTCTCCTCTTTGATCCGGACCCGCTCCTTCGCCTCGACCGCCTGGTGCAGCCCGTCCGACCACCGGCGCCCCTCGAGCGTGCGACCCGTGAACTCGTCGATGATCTTCACCTCGCCCTGGTCGACGAGGTACTCCTTGTCGCGGTGGTACAGCTCCTTGGCCTCGAGCGCCTTGATGAGCTGGTGCACGTAGTTGACCGAGACAGCGTCGTAGAGGTTCTCCAGACCGACGGCGCGCTCCACCTTGGCGATCCCGGTCTCGAGCGGCACCACGTGCCGCTTCTCCTCGTCGACCTCGTAGTCGGCGTCGCGGTCGAGGGTCCGGGCGATGCTCGCGAACTGGTAGTAGAGGCGGGCGGCCTCGTCCGCGGGGCCCGAGATGATGAGGGGGGTCCGCGCCTCGTCGATCAGGATCGAGTCCACCTCGTCGACGATGCCGAAGACGTGCCCGCGCTGGACCATTGTGTCGCGCGAGATCTGCATGTTGTCGCGCAGGTAGTCGAAGCCGAACTCGGTGTTGGTGCCGTAGGTGACGTCGGAGTGGTACGCCGCGCGCTTTTCCTTGGGGTCGGTGATGTCGGGGCCGACGCGTCCTACCGTGAGCCCGAGCCAGCGGTAGACGCGGCCCATCCACTCTGCGTCGCGGGTCGCCAGGTAGTCGTTCACGGTGACCACGTGGACGCCATTTCCTGCGAGCGCGTTCAGGTACACCGGCAAGGTCGAGACGAGGGTCTTGCCCTCACCGGTCTTCATCTCGGCGATCCAGCCGAAGTGGAGGGCCATCCCCCCCATGACCTGGACGTCGAAGTGACGCTGTCCGAGCACCCGCCAGGACGCCTCCCGCACGACGGCGAAGGCCTCGATCAGCAGGTCATCGAGTGTCTCCCCCTGCTCGAGGCGCTCGCGGAAGACCGCGGTCTTCCCCCGCAACTCGTCGTCGGACAGGGCCTCGATCTCGGCTTCGAGCTCGTTGACGAGCGGGACGAGCTCGGCGAGACGGCGGACCTTCTTCCCCTCCCCGGCGCGAAGGACCCTCGTGAACACGGACATGGCCAGTGAATGCTACCGGCCGGAGCCCGGCTCGAACCGGGCACCTACGGGCTGCGTGCGGCTGACCTGGTCTTTGGCCCCACACTCGCCTGCTGCAGGGGTGGCGGCCCGGCGCCGGCGACCGCTGCGGTCCTACGGCGCCGTCGGTGGCACGCGTTCCCCCGTCGCCGCCCTCCCCCGCGAGCCGGGGAATCGGGACGGGCAGGGCTTACTCCTAAGCCGCACCATGCTCGGCAACCACGAGTTGCCTTACGTGGGTCGTTTCGCCTGCGACTGGCATCGACTTGCAACCACAGACCCGCACGCAGCCCGGACGCATCCTACGTCCTCTTCCGAGCTGCCACTACCTGGCCGTTCGAGCCCGCCTCGCCTGCCTCGTCCCGCCGACGAAGTGCCTCTGCCGCGAGCGCCATTCCGAGACGCACGCCCAGCACCCCGGCCGCCGCGGGGAGCGCCAGCCGCTCGACGCCCTCTGCGCGGCGCGCCTCGAAGCGGAGCGCCGAGCGGTGGTGCGCCACGATCATGCGGTAGGGATGCCGGCTGCGTGAGACCCCCTGGACGTGCGTGACCTCCGCGTTCGGCTCCACGCCCACGCCCCAGCCGGCCTGGTGCGCGCGCCAGCAGAGGTCGATGTCCTCGGCGAACATGAAGTACGCCTCGTCGAAGCCGCCGAGCTCCTCCAGCGCGCTCCGGCGCGCGCAGAAGCAGGCGCCCGACACCCAGTCGACCGCACGCGCCTCGTCGCCGACCTGGTCGCGGTAGCGGCGGCTGAAGCGGTTGTCGGGCCGGACCATGGCCAAGAGCGCGTGGCCGGCGGCGTCCGCCATCGAGGGGAAGCGCCGGACCGAGGGGTACTCTCCGCCGGACGGGTCCACGATGCGCGGCCCCACGATCGCCCAGTCCGGGCGCGCGTCGAGTGCCGCCACGAGCCGCTCGACCGCACCGGAATGGACGCGCAGGTCGGGGTTGCACACGAGCACGTGCTCGGAGTCGCTCGCGGCGATCCCCCGGTTGGCGCCCGCGCCGTAGCCAATGTTGCGTCCGGTCACAACGAGCTGGACCGCCAGCCCTTCGAGCGCCAGGCGCGCCCTGGTCGGATCGCCGTTCTCCACGACGACCACCTGGCCCACGCCGTCGTCGAGGAGCGAACGGACGCACGTGCCGAGGAGGTCGCCCGCGTCGTAGTCGACGACGACCGCCGCGACGCGGCCGTCCGCCGGGCTCACGTGGCGAGGCGCCCGCGGAACCACGACACCGTCTTCGTGAGACCGTCGTCGAGCGCCACCTTGGGCTCCCAGCCGAGGACGCGGCGGGCCAGCGAGATGTCCGGGCAGCGACGGCGCGGATCGTCGGCCGGGAGCGGCCGGTGCTCGATCTGTGCGCGCGACCCGGTCAGCGCGAGCACCCTCGCGGCGAGCTCCGTGACCGTCCGCTCGTCGGGGTTCCCGATGTTCACGGGGCCGGTCGCGCGTACGTCGAGGAGCGCGAGCAGGCCGTCGACCAGGTCGTCCACGTAGCACAGGCTGCGCGTCTGCGAGCCGTCGCCGTACACGGTGAGCGGCTCGCCCCGAAGCGCCTGTACGCAGAAGTTCGAGACCACGCGCCCGTCGCCTTCGGAAAGGCGGGGACCATAGGTGTTGAAGATCCGCGCGATGCCGACGTCGACCCCACGCGCGCGATGTGCCGCCATCGTGAGCGCCTCCGCGAAGCGCTTCGCCTCGTCGTAGACGCTCCTGGGACCGACGGGGTCGACGTTGCCGCGATAGCTCTCGGGCTGCGGGTGGACCTCGGGATCGCCGTACACCTCGCTCGTCGACGCGAGCACGAAACGCGCCTCGCACCGTTCCGCGAGCTCGAGTAGCCGACGCGTCCCCTCGCTCCCGACTGCGAGCGTCTCGAGCGGGCGGGCGAGGTAGGCCGGCGGCGACGCAGGGCTCGCCAGGTTCACGACCGCGTCCACCGGCCGGTCCACCGGGACCTCCGTGCTCACGTCCACGACGACGAGCGCGAACCCTCTCTCTCCCTCGAGGTGAACCAGATTGGCCTCGGTGCCGGTCGACAGATCGTCGAGGCAGACCACGTCGTCGCCGCGGGCGACGAGCCGCTCGCAGAGGTGCGAGCCGAGAAAACCGGCCCCACCGGCGACGACGATCCTCGCCATCAGGCCGCGCCGCTCGGCACGCCCGCGCTCACGGGCGTCCGACGCCCGAGTAGGAGAACCCGGCGCGGCGCAGCGCAGCAGGGTCGAGGAGGTTGCGCGCGTCGACGAGCGCGGGCGACGCCATCAGATCGGCCACCTTCGCGAAGTCGAGGCCACGGAACTCGTCCCACTCGGTGAGGAGCGCAACCGCGCTCGCCCCCCGACACGCGTCGTAAGCGTCCGCGCACAGGACCATCCCTTCGAGGTCCGCGAGGTCTGTAGGAACAGGACCGGGTGGCACCGTCGGGTCGTAGGCGCGCACCGACACGCCGAGGTCCGCGAGCCGGCGGGTCACGTCGACGGCCGGCGACATGCGGCGGTCGTCGGTCCCGGCCTTGAAGGTGAGACCCCACACACCCACGGTCCGACCCGAGAGATCGCCGCCCGCAGCCTCTTCGACCTTGCGGACCACGCGCTCGCGCGCCTCCTCGTTGGCGGCGATGGCAGCGCGCAGGAGCGCGAAGTCGTATCCCACGCTCTCGGCGATGTGGACGAGTGCAGCGGTGTCCTTGGGGAGGCACGACCCTCCCCAACCCGGCCCGGGTCTGAGGAAGTCGAACCCGATCCTGCGGTCGTAGCCGAGGCCGAGGACGACGTCGCGGACGTCCGCGCCGACCGACTCGCACAACCCGGCGAGTGCGTTCACGAAGCTCAGCTTCGTCGCCAGGAACGCGTTGGACGCGTACTTGATGGTCTCGGCCGTCACCGTGTCGGTGACGATGAGGGGTGCGCCCGTCTCCGAAAAGAGCTCCCCCACCTGCCTCGCGGCCCGACGGTCGTCGGCGCCGACGACGACGCGGTCCGGGCGGAGGCTGTCGCGCACCGCGGTGCCCTCCCGCAGGAACTCGGGGTTCGACACGACCGTCGCGCCGGTGATCCGCTCGACTGCAAGCGCGGTGCCTACCGGCACCGTCGACTTGTTCACCACGATCGCACCGGGCTCGAGCGCACTGGCGATCTCGGTCGCGACCTCCTGCACGAAGGACAGGTCCGCGGCGCCGTCGTATGCCTCGGGCGTCGCGACGCACAAGAAGACGAACCTCGCCCCGTGCACCGCCTCAGCGGCGCTGCGAACGAAACGGAGCGAGCCGTTCCCGACGACCTCTGCGACCAGCTCTGCGAGCCCCTCTTCGAGCACGGGCACCCTGCCCGCCGCCAATGCACCGAAGCGGGTGTCGTCCCGCTCGGCGCACACCACCGTGTGGCCGAACCTCGCGAGGACCGCTGCCGTGGGGAGCCCGACGTAGCCAGCGCCGACGACGGCGATCCGGGACGCGTCGGTCACGTGAGGACCTCGACCAGCCGTGCGAGCCCGTCGTGCCAGTCGGGGAGGAGCGGCAGACCGCCCAGCCGCAGGGCCGAGTTGTCGAGCACCGAGTTGGCGGGACGCGCCGCCGCGCGGGGCGGGTCGAGCTCCGCGGTCGAGATCGCCTCGACTCGGGCGGCGTCGTGCCCGGCCGCCTCGAGGACCGCACGGACGAAGCCGAACCAGGTCGTCGAGCCGGCGTTCGTCACGTGGTAGGTCCCCGGCCGGCGATCGAGCCCGAGGGTCACGACCGCCGCCGCGAGATCGGCGGTGAACGTCGGTGAGCCGTACTGATCGTCGACGAAGCGGAGCGGGCCGTCACCTTTGGCAAGGCGCAGCGCGGTCTTCACCATGTTGGTACCGGACGCGCCGCAGACCCACGACGTGCGCACGATGGTCGCGCCCGGTGGACACTCGCGTTCGCCGCCGAGCTTGCTGCCGCCGTAGACCGAGAGCGGATGCGGCTCGTCCCACTCGACGTAGGGGCGCGCGGAGAACCCGTCGAAGACGTAGTCCGTCGAGAGATACACCACGTGGGCGTCGACCATCCGCGCGGCCTCCGCGACGTGACGCGTGCCCAGCGCGTTCACGGCAAAGGCCCGATCGGGATCTCCCTCGCACGCGTCGACCGCCGTCCACGCGGCGGCGTGCACCACGACGTCCGGCCGGATCGCGAGGACGGCTTCGAGGACCGCCGTGCGGTCCTCGACGGCGAGCGAGGTGTGGTCCAGCCCGGCGACGTCGACTCCGGCACCTCCGCCCTCGGGACCCAGCAGTGCGCGACGACGGCCCGCCGGGGGTACCGCTCCCGAGAGCGCGATCACCAGGTCGCTGCCGAGCTGCCCCCCCGCCCCGGTGACGAGGACGCGCACCGTCATCCCCTCCAATCGGTCTCGACGACCGGTGCCCTTCCCCGCAGCGGTTCCCACCACCGGCGGTTCGCTGCGTACCACGCGACCGTATCGGCGACCCCCTGGTCGAAGCCTACGAGGGGTCGCCACCCGAGCTCCGTCTGGATCTTCGTCGTGTCGAGCAGGTATCTGCGATCGTGACCGGGGCGGTCCGGCACGATCTTCTTCAGTGACGCGGGCTTCCCGAGGCACCCGAGCACGGTGTCGGCGACCTCCTCGATCGTCGCCTCGACGCCGCTGCCGACGTGGTAGGTCTCGCCCACCCGTCCTCGCTGGATGACCGCGTCGACCGCCCGGCAGTGGTCTCGCACGTGCAGCCACTCCCTGCGGTTCTGGGTCGAGGCGTACATCGGCAGCGGCAGGTCGTCCAGTGCGAGCGTGGTGAACAGCGGGATCACCTTCTCGGGGAACTGGTACGGCCCGTAGTTGTTGGAGCAGTTCGTGATCGTGATCGGGAGGCCGAAGGTCTCCGAGTACGCGCGTACGGCGTGGTCGGCTCCCGCCTTCGAGGCGTTGTAGGGCGTACGCGGACGGTAGGGGCTGTCCTCAGTGAACCGCTCGTCGGTCTCGAGGTCGAGGTCGCCGTAGACCTCGCACGTCGAGATGTGGTGGAACCTCGAGACGCCGTGGCGGCGCGCGGCCTCGAGCATGGTCTGGGTGCCCAGGACGTTCGTGCGGAAGAAGCGGGCCGGGTCGAGGACGGCGAGCGAGTTGTGCGACTCCGCCGCGAAGTGCACGACCGTGTCGATCTGCTCACTCTCGAGCGTCGAGGTGGCGAGCTCGAGGTCGCAGACGTCGCCGTGGACGAATCCGGCACCGAGGCCCTCGACGTTCGACCGTGTCCCGGCATAGGTGAGGGCGTCGTAGGCGACGACATGGTCGGCGGGATGCTCCTCGATCCAATAGCGGACGAAGTTCGACCCGATGAACCCGGCACCGCCGGTTACGAGAAGGCGCATGGCGGGGGCAGCCTAGTCGTGCTCTCCGGCGGCGGGCCGCAGATGGACGACGTCGCCGGCGGCGAAGGTGACCTCGCCGTCCCCGTCACCGGTCGCCACGACGAGCTTGCCGTCGTCGTCCACTGCACGTGCGACGCCGAAGAACACTCGGCCACGAGCCGACTCCACGCGCACGTCCCGCCCGAGCGTCACGCAGCGCGCTCGCAGCTCGGCGACCGTCGCGCGCCGCCCCTCGTCGGTGTCGAGCAGCGCCGCGCGAACGGCGAGCCCGCCCAGCATCGCCTCCAACAGCGCCTCTTTCGACGGCGTGACCTCTGCGTGCGCGGCGAGCGAGGTCGCACCGGGTGGCGCCCAGTCGACGTTGCAGCCGACACCGACGACGATCGCGACGCTGTCTTGCCGCCCGCCGGGCGCCGCCAGGTCGGACTCCGCGAGGACGCCCGCAACCTTGTCGTCGCCGATCACGAGGTCGTTGGGCCACTTGACTCCCGTCTCGACGCCGACCACCTGACGGCAGGCGTCCGAGGTCGCGAGGGCGACGGCCGCGGTGCAGGCGAACAAGGCGGTAGGAGGGGCGACGGGGCGCAGGAGCACCGAGACCAGGAGACCGGACCCCGGTGGCGCGTCCCATCCGCGGCCCATCCGCCCCCGGCCGGCGCTCTGGTACTCGGCGACCGCGACGACGCCTGCGGGCGCGCCTTCACGGGCACGCTCCACGAGCCAGTCGTTCGTCGACGGCAAGCTCGCGAAGCGTCGCACGTCCCATGGGGCTGCCACCTCCATGGCGGCAACCCTATGCGGCGTGCAAGTGTGGGCCGGTGCTCGAAAAGGTCCTGGTCGCCAACCGCGGGGAGATCGCCGTCCGGGTGATGCGCACCTGCAGGGAGCTGGGCATCGCGACCGTCGCCGTCTACTCCGAGCTCGACCGCGAAGCCATGCACGTGCGCATGGCCGACGAGGCGTACGCGCTCGGCGGCCAGAGCGCAGCGGAGAGCTACCTGCACACCGAGGCCATCCTCGACGCGCTCCGCCGCAGCGGCGCGGACGCCGTCCATCCCGGTTACGGCTTCTTCTCGGAGAACGCCGATTTCGCACGCGCCGTGACTTCGCTCGGCGTGACGTTCGTCGGCCCTCCCCCCGACGCGATGGAGGTCATGGGGGACAAGATCAGCTCGAGGCTCGCCGCGGACCGCGCGGGCGTCCGCGGGGTGCCGGGACGCTCGGAGCCGGTCACCGAGCCCGACGAGGTGGTCCAGTTCGCCGAGTCGCACGGTTGGCCGGTCGCCATCAAGGCAGCCTTCGGCGGCGGAGGCCGCGGGATGAAGGTCGTGCGCGCGGCCGAGGAGGCGCCAGACGCGGTCGAGTCCGCCCGCCGGGAGGCCCAGGCCTATTTCGGACGACCCGAGATCTACCTCGAGCGTTACCTGACCTGGCCGCGCCACGTGGAGATGCAGGTGCTCGCCGACGCGCACGGCCACGTCCTTTGGCTCGGCGAGCGCGACTGCTCCGCGCAACGGCGCCATCAGAAGCTCGTCGAGGAGTCCCCCGCGCCCGACTTCCCCGACGAGGTGCGCCGTGCGATGGGCGCCGCAGCCGTGAAGGTCTCCGAAGCGTGCGGTTACGTGAACGCCGGCACGGTCGAGTTCCTCTACCAAGACGGGGAGTTCTACTTCCTCGAGATGAACACGCGCCTGCAGGTCGAGCACCCCGTGACCGAGCTCGTGACCGGTCTCGACCTCGTCGCCTGGCAGCTCCGGATCGCCGACGGCGAACCGCTGCCCTTCGGACAGGACGACATCGAGCGGCGCGGCCACGCGATCGAGGTACGGATCAACGCAGAGGACCCGAGCGACGGGAGGTTCGCGCCGTCCCCGGGGACGATCACCATCTTCGACACTCCCGCCGGTCCAGGAGTGCGGCTCGACGCCGGCTACTCGGCCGGAGACACGGTCAGCCCGTACTACGACAACCTCGTCGCGAAGCTCGTCGTGTGGGCCGAGAACCGCGATGCGGCGCGACGGCGGATGCTGCGCGCCCTCGAGGAGACGCGCATCGTCGGGATCCCGACCACGATCCCCGCCGGCGTCGCCATCCTCTCGCATCCGGACTTCGCGCGGGCGCGGCACTCGACCAGGTGGGTCGAGGAGCGTCTCGATCTCTCCCATCTCGCGACGAACGCAGCCGACACGGAGGCTCCGGCCCCTCCGGGGGCAGCGGAGGAGCTGGAGGCACGTGAGGTCACCGCCGAGGTGGACGGACGCCGCTACCGGCTGAAGCTGTGGGTCCCCGCCGATCCTCCCGCGGGGGCCGCCCCGCAGGTCACGGCCGGGGCCCGGGCGCCGGGGCGGGCACGTCTCCACGCCGCGCACACGTCGACGCCGGGGACCGGGTCGGGCGTGGTCACCGTCCCGATGCAGGGCACCGTCGTGAAGGTGCTGGTGGCCGTCGGTGACTCCGTCCAGGCCGGCCAGACGATCTGCATCCTGGAGGCCATGAAGATGGAGAACG
>JASHYA010000078.1 GCA_030043315.1 Acidimicrobiales bacterium | reverse complement strand
GCGGCCAAGGGCGACGCGATAGCCTCCTCATCGGGTCGGTGTCCGAGTGGCCAAAGGAAACAGGCTGTAAACCTGTCGGCGAAAGCCTACGGAGGTTCGAATCCTCCCCGGCCCACTTCCTGACCCACTCCCCGGCCCACTTCCTGACCTCTTCTCCGGGCCAGTCCGCCGTCTCCTCGCACGCCACTGCGCGATCTCGGAGCTGGGCGGACCGACGACGCGCCTGCTCGTCAGTTGGAACGGGGACGACCATCGCGGTAGCCGCCGGTCCCGCCGAAGGTGTCCCACCTCTGCCGCCCTCTACCGCCCTCGACCGCTTCCGAAGTGCCGCAGAGCGAGCATCGTCGGCGAGGGCCGTGACGCCTTCGGGATGCACGGCGATCGCGTCGGTGACCATGGCCATCAGCAGTTGTACTTGGGAGGATGGTGCCGTCCTTCGAGATGCGCTCGCCGTGGCACGATTCGGCCCCGGCTGCCTGCCGGGCGCACCGCTCGGCGGACGCCACCGCCCCGGCAGGCCGTCGCCCCGGCGGACCAGCGCGCATTGGCGAGGGGTGGGTGCACGGTTACAATGCCGTAACGCAAAGGCCAGGGCCCCGGCTCGCCGGTGGCGACGGTGTCGGCGTCGCGCGATCGCCCCGAGTCCGGTGGCCGTGGGCTACCTGCGCAGTGCAGTCCGAGCAGTCCGTCACGAGAGAGCAGCTGTCGGCGGAGCGGTTCCGCCGCGACTACAGGTGAGGTCGGCGACGTCGTGCGAATAGGCGTGAGCGGTCGAGCGACCGAGGGCTCAAGCGTCGCGCCACCGAGTTCGGGTGCCGCGCGGAGGCTCAAGGCGCGGCTCACCGAGGAGCGGCTGAGGGTCCAGGATCGTGCGGAGCGCGCAGGAGCCGCCGCCGACCGGCTGGCGGTCCGCCTCGAGATGCTGAAGGTCCGCGTGCTCCCTGCGTCGATGCTCGCGGATCGGGTGCAGCCCGGTGACGACCAGCCCGAGGGATGGCGCTTCCTTCGTCGCCCAGCCTTACTCGGCTTCGTCGCTCTGTGTGCGATCGCACTGGGGGCGTCCCTGCCGAGCTCGCCGTTCAAGCTGGAGATGGCCGGGACGTGGTTCTTCGGTGAGCCGCCGTCCGGCGGCACGTCCGAGAGCTACATGCTCCTCGGGCTCGTGGCGGTCTACGGGGGGATCGTCCTCCTCGTCCGCGTCTGGTACGGCCTCATGAAGGCGCTCGCCCGACGGCCGGGGGTGCCGGTGCGCTACCTCGGATGGATCCTCGCCCTGTGGGTCGTCCCGATGCTCGTGATCGCGCCCATCTTCAGCCGCGACGTCTACTCCTACGCGGCCCAGGGCGAGATGATGAGCCACCACATCAACCCGTACGACTACGGGCCCTACACGCTCGGCGCCGGCCCCTACGTGAACCCCGTCGACCCGATCTGGCTGAACACCCCCGCGCCCTACGGACCGCTCTTCTTGATGATGGACGGGGTGTTCGCGAGCGTGAGTCTGCATCACGTGCTCGCGACCGTCGTCCTCCTGCGCCTCTCCTCGCTCGCCGGCGTGGCGCTCATCGCCGCCTGCATCCCCGCGCTCGCACGGTCCTTCGGCAAGGACCACGGCTCCGTGTACGTGATGGCGGTGCTGAACCCCCTGACCATCCTCATGCTCGTGGGAGCGGCTCACAACGACGCGCTCATGCTCGGTCTGCTCGTCGCAGGCGTGACGGCCGCTCGCTACCGGCACCCCGCGTGGGGCGTCCTGCTCTGCGCGCTCGCCGCGGCGATCAAGGTCCCCGCGGCCATCGGGGTCGTCTACATCGGCTGGGAGTGGACAGGCACCGGCCTGTCCTGGCGACAGCGGGTTCGGCCCCTCCTCAAGGCCGGCGCGATCGCCTCCGCAGTCGTGCTCGGACTGTCGTTCGCAAGCGGCCTCGGCATCGGCTGGATCGCCAACCTCGACACCCCTGCCACCGTGAGGAGCTGGCTCGCCCCGGCGACCGGGATCGGAATGGTCCTGTCCGGCGCGCTCCACGCCGTCGGGATGACCTCGGTGTCGATGACGAGCGTCCTGTCGGGCACGCGGGTGCTCGGGCTCGGAGCCGCCGCGGCGGCCTCCGTCTACCTCCTCTTGCGCAGTGACCGGATCGGTGCCGTGCGGGCGATGGGGATCAGCCTGCTGCTGTTCGTGGTGCTCGGTCCCGTGGTCCAACCCTGGTACCTGACGTGGGGGGTGGTGCTCCTTGCGCCGGTCGCCACCGGCAAGCTGCGGGCGGTGCTCATCGCGCTGTCAGCGCTCGCACCCTTCATCGGCCTCCCGGGCGGGCGGACCCTCCTCGACGAACTCATCCACTACAACCCGGTCGCCGTTGCCGCTGCACTCCTCGTCCTCCTTGGCGTGCTCCTCGCACCGATCGGCCGGTGGTCGAGCTCCTGGCAGGATTCACGGGTCGGCGCCTCGCTCGTGCGGTCCGTCGCCGGCTGAGGGGGCGTCGGAGCACCACCGCCTCACAGCATCCGCTGCAGCTCCGCGACGTCGAGCCACCGGCCGTGCTTCCGGCCGACTTCCCGCTCGACGCCGACCAGCTCGAAGCCGCAGGCGCGATGGAGCCGCATCGACGGCTCGTTCTCCGAGGAGATCCGCGCGATGACCGCGTGGAAGCCGTGACCGGCCGCCAGGCGGAGCAGCTCGTCGAGGAGCGCCCGCCCTACCCCCCTGCCGCGGTGGTCGCCGTGGACGTAGACCGAATCCTCCACCGTGGTGGCGTAGGCGGCACGGTCCCGGAAAGGCGAGATGACGGCGAAGCCCAGGGCCTGCGTCCCCGTGCCGCCTGCCACGCCGTCCTCCACCGCGACGATGGCCGGATGGGCGCCGCGATGGCGATCGATCCAGTGCCGCTGCTCCTCGAGCGAGCGAGCGACCAGGTCGAACGTGTTCGCGCCCGAGGTGACTTCGTGGTTGTAGATCGACCTGATGGCTTCCGCGTCCTCGGGTTGCACCAGGCGTAGCCGCATCGAGCGATGGTACAAAGACCGGGGAGACGGTTCTCGCCTCCGCCTGGTCGGCCTCTGCCTGGCTACACTGTGCTGCTGCAAGCCAGCGGCGAAGAGCCGCGCCCCCTTAGCTCAGTCGGCAGAGCACAGCCATGGTAAGGCTGGTGTCGTCGGTTCGATTCCGACAGGGGGCTCCCCGGCGGCGTAGCTCAGTCGGTCAGAGCACACGGCTCATAATCGTGTTGTCGCGGGTTCGAGTCCCGCCGCCGCTACGGACCGGGTGCACCGGATCGAGCACAGGGCACGGACACAGGAGAAAGTACCCCGATGGCCAAGAACGAGAAGCGAGTCCAGGTGACGCTCGCCTGCGAAGTCTGCAAGCGGAGGAACTACATCACCACCAAGAACAAGCTCAATGACCGCGAGCGGATCGAGATGAAGAAGTACTGCCGCTGGGACCGCAAGCACACCCTCCACAAGGAGACCCGCTGATCAGCCCCAGGCAGGGGGTGGTAACCTCGCGCGCTGCCCCCGAGGTCAACCGGCCCCGGTGGCCGGGACCGCCCCGGACGAGGACCGCGGTGTCGGAGGGCAGTAGCTCAACTGGTAGAGCACCGGTCTCCAAAACCGGCGGTTGGGGGTTCGAGTCCCTCCTGCCCTGCTGGGAGCCCCACCGGGAGGGAGTGACTCCCGAGACGAGATCGACAGCCGGAGCGACGCAGTGACCGATGCAGTGAACCGCGAGACCAAGCGCATGATGGAGCGGCGAGGCCGCACGGCGACCGACGACACCCTCGAGACCGACGCGTTCGATATCGGCGACATCGGGGCGCCGCCGCGCCAGGTGAGGACGGTTCGGGAGCGGATGACCCCCATGCTGTTCGCTCGCCAGATCCGTGACGAGCTCCGCCAGGTCGCTTGGCCGACCCGCGCGGAGATGGTGACCTACACGCTGGTCGTGTTCTTCACGCTCGTGATCATGATCACGTTGATCTACTTGCTGAACTACGCCTTCGGCCACGGCGTGGTCTGGCTCTTCACGAAGTGAGCGACCCGCACGTGACACTCGACACCGACCTCCAAGAGAGCGCAGTCGCGGTCGACAACGACGCGGTCGGCACCGACGCGGTCGACAGCGACGCGGCTTCCGCGCCCGAAGGCGACGACACCACCGCCGACCCCCTGGCCGACGGCCCTGCCCCGGACGGCGATGACGAAGGGGAGGACGACGAGGACGAAGGGGAGGACGACGAGGAGGACGAGGAGGAGACCGCCTACGTCCCCAGTCCCTACGACCGCCCCGGCCGGTGGTACGTCGTGCACACGTACTCGGGCTACGAGAACAAGGTCACCTCCAACCTGAAGAGCGTGATCGCGTCCCGCGGGATGGAGGACAGGGTCTACGAGGTCGTCATCCCGATGGAGGACGTGGTCGAGGTCAAGAACGGCAAGCGGGTGACCGTCCAGAAGAAGGTCTTCCCGGGGTACCTCCTCGTCCGGAGCGATCTCGACGACGACACGTGGGGCGCGATCCGCAACACGCCCGGGGTGACCGGCTTCGTCGGCCCCGGCACCAAGCCGACGCCCCTCTCTCGGCGCGAGGTCGAGAGCATCCTTCAAGTGAAGCCGGAAGGCGTCCAGGCGCCCTCCAAACAACGTCGCCCGCGGCTCGAGTACGAGGTGAACGAGACGGTGCGGGTGAAGGAGGGGCCGTTCGCGGACTTCTCCGGCCAGATCGCCGAGATCAACGAGGATCAGCTCAAGCTCAAGGTCCTCGTGAACATCTTCGGCCGGGAGACACCGGTCGAGCTCGAATTCAGCCAGGTCGCGAAGCTCTGAGTCTTCGAAGGAGATCCTCGAATGCCCCCCCGCAAGCGTGTTCTCGCCGTGGTCAAGATCCAGCTCCAGGCCGGCCAGGCGACCCCTGCACCTCCCGTCGGCACCGCTCTCGGTCCACACGGGGTGCAGACGATGGAGTTCACCAAGCAGTACAACGCGGCCACCGAGTCCATGCGCGGGACCGTGGTGCCCGTCGAGATCACGATCTACGAGGACCGCTCCTTCAGCTTTGTCCTCAAGACCACGCCGACGCCGGTGCTCCTCCGCCAAGCTGCCGGGGTGGAGAAAGGGTCCGCGACCACCGGCCGCTCGCAGGCTGGGACCGTCACCGACGAACAGCTTGCAGAGATCGCCCGCATAAAGATGGTCGACCTCAACACCGACGACCTCGACGCGGCGAAGAAGCAGGTTGCCGGCACCGCCCGCTCGATGGGTATCGCGGTGGCCGGGTGAGCGGCAGCGGAGACGGAGGACATCGATGAGCCAGCACGGCAAGCGCTACCGGTCGCTCGGTGGACGGTACGACCGCGAGGCACTCTACGGGACGGGTGACGCGATCGACCTCGTGAAGTCCATGGCGTCCGCCAAGTTCGACGAGACCGTCGAGCTGGCCGTCCGCCTCGGTGTCGACCCGCGCAAGGCCGACCAGATCGTGCGCGGCACGCTCAGCCTGCCTGCGGGCACGGGCAAGTCGGTCCGCGTCGCGGTGTTCGCCGCGGGCGAGCAGGCCACCGAGGCCCGCGCCGCGGGAGCCGAGGTCGTCGGTGCGGACGACCTGGTTGCGCGCGTGCGTGACCAGGGCTTCTTGGACTTCGACGTAGCGATCGCGACGCCCGATCTCATGGGTCAGGTCGGGACGCTCGGCCGGGTCCTCGGCCCCAGGGGCCTCATGCCCAATCCGAAGACCGGCACCGTGACCACCGACGTCGCCCGCGCCGTCACCGAGTTCAAGGGGGGACGGGTCGAGTACCGCACGGACAAGGTCGGCAACATCCACCTCCCGGTTGGCAAGGTCTCGTTCGCCAAGGCCGATCTCGCGACCAACGTCCACGCGGTCATCGAGGAGCTGGTCCGGGCGAAGCCCGCAGCCGCGAAGGGCCGCTACCTGCTCGCGGTCACCCTCTCGTCGACCATGGGTCCGGGCGTTCGCGTCGATCCCGGCCGGGCCCGCGAGGTCGAGGAGGAGCTGGCGGTCACCGCCTGATACCCTGTTCGTCACAGCCCGCCTACGTGCGGGCCACAAGTTTTCGGTCGCCGCAGACCTCCGGTGCGCCCTTGGGCGCGGAAGGGACCCTCCGGTCCGCCTGACGAGGCGACGCACTCCGGGCGTCAGCCTGGTCCGTCGCACACCGGGGCACCGCAAGAACCGCGCCGACCGGTGGAGGAACGATGGACAATCCGAGGCCCGAGAAGGTCGCCGTCGTGGACGAGGTGCGGCTGCGCTTCGACGACGCGCAGGCGACGGTGGTCACCGAGTACCGCGGGCTGACCGTGGCCGATCTCGCCGCGCTGCGCAAGAGCCTGACGGCAGCCGGCGGGGACTACAAGGTTTTCAAGAACACGCTCGTGAAGCGGGCGATCGACGGCGGCCCGCACGCGCCGCTCGAGGAGCTGCTCGCCGGCCCGACGGCCATCGCCTTCGTCCACGGGGACGTGAGCGCGGTGGCAAAGGCGCTGCGCGACTTCTCCCGGACCCACACCCACCTCGTGGTGAAGGGCGGCCTGCTCGACGG
>JASHYA010000077.1 GCA_030043315.1 Acidimicrobiales bacterium | reverse complement strand
GCCCGCGCGGCGAGCGTGCGCGCTGCTGCCGCCCTCGCGTGGCGCGGCGGTGCCACCACCACGAGGTCGATGCCGTCGAGGAGGACGGCCGTCGCGACAGCCCACTCGGCGGGCGCGGCACGCACGACCACCAGCCGCTCGAGGTCCAGTCCATAGCCGCCGGCGGCGAGGACGCCCACCTCGTCCAGCCCCACCGTCCCGCACCACGACCCCGCCGCGGACGGGCCTGCCGCCACGGCCATGGCCAGGCTCGGCGCGCCCCTCCCGGCGCACCGGACGACGGTCCCCCGCCGCAGGCCGCCGTCGGGCAGCAAGGCGGCGATCGGGGGGAGCGCCGGCAAGAGGCGCGTCCTGCTCGCAGCCGTGGGCCGCACCTGCTGGGCGAGCAGGCCGAGCCGCGTTGTGGACGCGTCGAACATATGTTCGCCAACCATACCGCCGTGCGCTGCCGCTGTCTCCTGGCGGTGCGGCCGGGAGACCCCGTTCCTGGCGCCGCTGCGAAGTACCGTCGAGGGGGCATGGGGGACGCTCCCGCATCCGTCGAGACGGCGAAGACCGCGGCTCCGCTGCCACGCGTCAAGCACTGGCCGCCGGCGTTCGCGATCCTCGCGGCGCTCGGCCTCTACCTGCTCCTGCCCAACGAGCTCGCGATCGGCCCGCGCTGGCTCGTCCCGGCCATCGAGGGAGCGCTGATCGTCCTCCTGTACACGGTCCGCGCCTACCGACGGTCACGCGAGGAGTCGGACGTGCGGGAATTCGTGATCGCGGTGATCGCGGTGCTGAACGTCGTCAACATGGTGTCCATCGGGCTGCTCGTCGACGACCTGCTCTACGGCAACGTCGCGAAGGGGCGGCCCCTCCTCTACGGCGCGATGTCCGTGTGGCTCACGAACATCATCGTGTACGGGCTCTGGTTCTGGCAGCTCGACCGCGGCGGCCCGCTCGCGAGAGTGCGCGGCCGCGAGCGGAACCCCGACTTCCAGTTCCCCCAGATGCTGACTCCCGCGTCGTCGATCGTGTGGACCCCGGAGTTCTTCGACTACCTCTACGTCGCCCTCACGAACGCGGCCGCGTTCAGCCCCACCGACACCATGCCCCTCACCCGTACCGCCAAGGCCCTAATGAGCGCGGAGTCCCTCGTGTCCATCGTCACCGTCGGCATCGTCGCCTCCCGCGCGGTGAACATTCTTCGTTGAACCCAGTCCGGCGATCGCACCCGCCCCCCGGGAGCGCCCGCCCTAATCTCGTGACCCGTGGCGACGGTCCTCGCGCCGCGTGGCGTGGAACCACGCACGGCGCTTCCGCCAGGCGCCGTCGACAGCCGAACGGCGGATGGTGGCCGTGCCCGGGGAGGAGGCCGGGGGTGGCCGTTCCTCTGCGCCTTCGGCCTCTACCAGGCGATCGCGCTCGCCACCTGGTGGCACCTGCTCGCGCACGGCTTCGGAAGCGCCCTCCCCGCCGGCTCGGCCGACCCGGCCCAGGAGGTCTGGTTCCTCGCATGGATCCCGCACGCGCTCGGTGCCGGGGTCAACCCCTTCTTGAGCCACGCCGTCTTCGCGCCGGCGGGGGTGAACCTGCTCGACAACACGTCGATGGAGCTGCTCGGTCTGCTGCTCGCGCCGGTCACGGTCACCGCAGGCCCGGTGGCCGCCCTGGACGTGGCGGTGGTGGTCGCCCCCGCGCTCAGCGCGCTCGGGGCCTTCACGCTGTGCCGGCGCTACGTCACGTGGTCGCCCGCCGCGTTCTTGGGCGGGCTCTGCTACGGGTTCGGCCCGTTCCTGACCGGCGACCTCCGCTACGGCCACCTGGACCTCACGTGGCTCGTCCTGCCGCCACTCCTCTTGTGCTGCCTCGACACCCTGCTCGTCCGGACCACCCGCCGGCCGCTGCTCGTCGGCGCGGTCCTCGGGATCCTCGTCGTGGCGCAGTTCTTCGTCTCGACCGAGATGCTCGCGATCACCGCGTTGACGGCGGCGGTCGTGGCGGTCGTCTTGTCGGTCGGATGGCCGCGTGCGGTGCTGCCGAGGCTCGCCGCCGCGTGGAGAGGGCTCGCGCTCGCGACGGCCATCGCCGTCGCGGCGCTCGCCTACCCGTTCTGGCTCGCGGTCGCCGGGCCGCGCCACATCGTCGGGCCGGTGTGGCGGCACATCGGCGCCATCGCCACGTCGCTCGCCGCGACCGTGGAGGCCCACGGCGAGCTCGCCGGGGTCGCGTTCATCTCCGGGTCGAACGGGAGCTACCTCGGGGTCGCGCTCCTCGTGGTGCTGGCCCTCGGGGCGGTCGTCCTGTGGCGATCCCCCGTGCTGCGGGTCGCACTGGTCACCGCGCTCGTCGCGTACGTCGCGTCGCTCGGCTACGCGCTCCACGTCGGCGACCGGGCGCTCGACGTCGCGCTGCCCGCGGCCGTGCTCGCCCGCGTGCCGCTCCTCGACTCGATCGTCCCCGAGCGGTTCGCGGCGATGGTCGACCTCTTCTGCGGGCTCGCGCTCGCCGTCGTCGTGGACCACTTCCGCCGTTGGGAGCGGCCGCACGCGCACCGCGTCACCGTGGCGCCCGCGGGCGCCGGGGTCACCGGGGTGACCGGGGTGTCCGGGGTGACCGGGGTGTCCGGGGTGTCCGGGGCGAGTGCCCGGGATCGGTCCGAATCCGGAGAAGCCCCCGGCAGACCGCCGACTCCGCTCCTCGTCGTCCTCGCGGTCGCGGTCGGAGCGGTCGCGCTGGTCCCGTTTGCCGGACTCCCACGCTGGCCCTACGCCGTGACCGCGGTCCCCCGCGCCCCGTCGCTCGTCCAGCCCGCGCCCGGGCGCCACGGCGGGCGGGGCCGTTCGGCGGGAGCCGTCCCGGACGTCGCGACCTACCCCGTCACATCGGCGTGGGTCGCCGACGAGATGGTCTGGCAGGCCCGGGACGGCTTCTCCTTCTCGCTCGCCGACGGCTACGCGATCGTGCCCGGGCCCGGCCTGCGCGCGGTCGAGTCCCCGCGCACCGACGCGCTGTGGCTCGTCTTCGACGCCGCCAGCGTCCACAGGCTGCACCTCCCCCTCACCGCGACGACGCGCCGGGCGGTCCGCGCCGACCTGCGCACGCTCGGCGTCGACGAGGTCGTCGTGCTCCCGGGCGCCGTCGGCTCCCGGGCCGTGCAAAGCGCGCTCAGCGAAGTCCTCGGGCCAGCCGCACGGGGGCCGGGAGGTGTCGCACACTGGCATATCGAGACCGGACCGGGAGCCCACTGATCGAGCCGACCATCACCGACGGAGCGAGAGGCGGGCCCTAACCTCCCAGCGTGTGCACCGAGCAGGTCGCTGGCTGAACCCTCGAGCCCATGATCAAGTACCTGGGCTCCAAACGGCGCCTCGTGCCGGTGCTCGAGGCCGTCGCCGCGTCGAGCGGCGCCCGCAACGCGCTCGACCTCTTCACCGGCACCACCCGGGTGGCCCAGGCCTTCAAGCGTCTCGGGTTGGAGGTGACCGCGGTCGATCTCGCGCGCTACGCGGAGGTCTTCGCCCGCTGCTACGTCGAGACCGACGCTGCGGCCGTGGACGGGCGTGACCTCGCCGACGCGCTCGAGCACCTGAACGCGCTGCCAGGACGGGCGGGGTACGTCACCGACACGTTCTGTCGGCGCGCCCGGTTCTTCCAGCCGTTCAACGGCGAGCGGATCGACGCGATCCGCGACGCGATCGAGACGGACCACGCCGGGACCCCGCTCGAGCCGGTGCTCCTCACGAGCCTGATCGAAGCCGCCGACCGCGTCGACTCCACCGTCGGGCTGCAGATGGCCTTCGTGAAGCAGTGGGCAGCGCGCTCGTACAAACGGCTCGAGCTCACGGCACCGCGGCTTCTGCCTGGCACGGGGCGCGCCCTGCGGGGGGATGCTCGGGCGCTCGCGGGGAGCCTCGGGAGCTTCGACCTCGCGTACCTGGACCCGCCGTACAACCAGCACCGGTACTTCACCAACTACCACGTCTGGGAGACGCTGGTCGCGTGGGACGCACCGGGTCACTACGGCGTGGCGTGCAAGCGGCTCGACGCCAGGGACCCCGCCACGAGGAGCGACTTCAACTCGAAACGCACCATGGCGTCCGCGCTCGCCGACACCGTGGCGTCGGTGGACTGCGGGCTCCTGCTGCTCTCCTACAACGACGAGTCGTGGGTCACGGTTGACGAGCTCGAGCGGATGTGCTCGCACCACCGGGAGGTCGTGACGCTCTCCTTCGAGTCCGCGCGCTACGTCGGTGCACGGATCGGCATCCACGACCCCTCGGGCGTGAAGGTCGGGACGGTCTCCCACCTCTACAACCGCGAGCACCTGGTGGTCGCCGGGGCGGTCACGACGGTGCGCCGCGCCGCGGCTGCGGCGATGGAGGCCCACCGGGGCACGCGCACGCCGGCACCGCGGGAAGATCGCTCGTCGACTCGTCCGTAGCACCTCGGGGGCGGCCGCTGCCGCACCGGTATCGTGCAGAGCCGTGGAACGCCTCGGCATCACCGTGCCCTTTCCCGGCGTCCCGCTCGCCGAGCACCGCAGCTGGTTCGCCGATGCCGTGGCAGCCGGGTACACCGACGCGTGGTCTGCCGAGGTGGACGGCACCGACGGCTTCACGCCGCTCGCGCTCGCCGCCGCGTGGGAACCGGATCTGCGCCTCGGCGTCGCGATCGCCCCCGCGTTCACCCGCGGCCCCGCACTCCTCGCGCAGAGCGTCGCCGCGATGGCCGAGGCCGCGCCGGG